>JBKGZE010000046.1:0-9850 GCA_046545735.1 Gemmatimonadota bacterium
CCGTAAACCGTGATCCGTAAACCGTGATCCGTAAACCGTAATCCGACGTAATGCACTGGATCGACTGGACCATCGTCTTCGCCTACCTGGCCTACGTGGTCTGGGACGGGCTCCGCCGCTCGAAGGGCACGGACGAGATCGAGGGCTACTTCCTGGCCAACCGCAGCCTGCCGTGGTGGGCGGTGGGGCTGAGCGTCATGGCCACGCAGATGAGCGCCATCACCCTGGTCGGCACCACCGGGCAGGGCGCCACCGACGGGATGCGCTTCGTCCAGTTCTACTTCGGGCTGCCCATCGCCATGCTCATCCTGAGCGTCACCCTGGTGCCCTTCTTCCACCGCGCCCGGGTCTACACCGCCTACGAGTACCTGGAGAAGCGCTTCGACGGACGCACCCGGTCCATGACCAGCGGGCTCTTCCTCCTCTCCCGCGGCATGTCCGTGGGCGTGGTGATCTCGGCCCCCGCCGTGATCCTCTCCGCCACCCTCGGGCTCGCCTTCCCGCTGGCCGTGGCCCTCATCGGCGTGCCCGCCGTGGTCTACACCATGTTCGGCGGGGTGCAGGCGGTGACGTGGACGGACGTGAAGCAGATGGTGGTGATCATCGGGGGGCTGGGGGCGCTCCTCGTCGTCCTGCTCCTCGGCATCCCTGACGACGTCGGGATCGGCGGCGCCCTCTCCGCCGCCGGCGCCACGGGCCGCCTCGACACCTTCGACTTCAGCTTCTCCCTCGACGAGACCTACACCTTCTGGTCCGGGATCATCGGCGGCACCTTCCTGATGCTCTCCTACTTCGGCACCGACCAGAGCCAGGTCCAGCGCTACCTGACCGCCCGCTCCATCGACGAGGCCCGCTCCTCCCTCTTCATCAGCGCCTACTGGAAGATCCCGCTCCAGGCCCTCGTTCTGATGATCGGCGTGCTGGTCTTCGTCTACTACCTCTACAGCGCGCCCCCGCTCCTCTACAACGTCGAGCACGAGGCCACCGTCCAGGCCGAGGCGGGCGACGAGTACGAGGCGCTCCGCTCCCGCTACGACGACGCCTTCCAGGCCCGCCGCCAGGCCGCCATCGACCTCGCCACCGCACGCTCGGAAGGCGACCGCGTCCTCGCCGACCGGATGGTCGCCGAGTTCCTCACGGCCGACGAGAGCCTCGAGGCCGTCCGCACCGACGCCCTCGACCTGGCCGGCCGCACTACCGGCGAGAACCCCCGCGACGTCAACTACATCATCCCCGCCTTCGTCCTCGGCGAGCTGCCCATCGTGATCCCCGGGCTCTTCATCGCCGCCGTGCTCGCCGCCGCCATGTCGTCCATCTCCAGCGAGCTGAACTCGCTGTCCACCGCCACCGTCATCGACTTCTACCGGCGACGCATCCGCACCGACGCCTCCGACGCCCACTACCTCCTGGTGTCGAAGCTCGCCACCGGATTCTGGGGCGTGTTCGCCTGCGGTGTGGCCCTGTACGCCGTCGCCCTGGGGTCGCTGATCGAGGTGGTGAACCGCTTCGGCTCCTTCTTCTACGGCTCCATCCTCGGCGTCTTCATGCTCGCGTTCGTGCCCCGCGCCCGGGGCCGCGGCGCCTTCTTCGGCCTCATCGGTGGGATGAGCACAGTGGCCGCCGTCACCGTCCTCGCGCCCGAGATCTCGTTCCTCTGGCACAACGTGATCGGGGCCGTGGCGGTGGTGGTGATCGGGCTGCTCCTGAGCCTGACGGTTTCTTGACGACGTTCGGTGTTCGATCCCCGGGTCGCTTCGCTCCCCGGGCACCCCGCTGGCGCGGGGGTTCGAGGTTCGGCGGCAAGGCAGCGTGCACGGCGACTTTCCGACGCCCGGCTGGACAGCCCCCGACAAGCGAGGGTGAGCAAGCGTCGAAGCTGGCCCGCTATCCCCGGGGGTCGGGAAGTGCGGCCGCCGGGTCGCTGGCGGGCGCCGTCCCCGATGGACCTGCCGAGAAAGGAACCATTTCCGTTCATCCGCTGTACGCCGATCGTTGACGAACAGGTCAGAACGAGTCCCGATCCGGAAGACCGCAGCAATGCACAGCCGCCCGTCCCGCACCCTCGTCGCCGCGCTCGCCGCGGCAATCGCGCTGGTCGCCTCATCGACGGCTCACGCCCAGCACGCCTCCGGCGGGTCCGCCGCTCCGACGCGGGCCGCTGCGCCGGTGGGCGCTCCGCTGTCGGTGGAGATCCCGCTCGTGTACGTGGACGGCCGGATCCTGCTGCCGGCGACGCTCGACGGTGTGGGCGAACGCTGGTTCATCCTGGACACGGCGGCGGGCGGGTCGGTGGTGTCGACCCGGCTGCGGGCGGAGCTCGGGCCGGAGGCGGCGGTGCGGCGGGACACGGTGCGGGGGGCGAGCGGCGCGTCGGTGATGGAGTTCGTCGCGCTGCCGGGGCTCGAGGTCGCCGGGCTGCGGCGCGAGGGGCTCTGGGGCGTGGTGGCGGATATCCCCGATTTCCAGGAGGTGGACGGCCGCCGGGTCGAGGGCGTCCTGGGGGTCGACCTGTACCTGGGCTACGACGTGGAGATCGACGTTCCCGGTGGCGCTCTGCGCCTGACGCGGCCGACCGTCCCAGGCGTGACGCCTTCGGCCCCAGGCGTGTCGCACCCGGCCTGCGGCGTGTCGCGCTCGACGCCGGGCGGCCCCGAAGCGCCGCCGGCAGGGGCAGCCCTCCCCTTTCACTCCAGCGCACAGGACGGGTTCCTCCAGTTCGAGGCGCGGGTCGCGGGGCACGCGGTCGACGCGATCCTCGACACCGGCTCGCGCTGGTCGGTCCTGAACTGGCGCGCGGCCGACCTGGCGGGGGTCACACCCGAAAGCCAGGGGCTGGAGGCACGGGAGCGCGGATCCAGGGGGCTCGGCAGCGAGCCGGTGGAGACCTTCTGGTACGACTTCCCCGACCTGCGGATCGGCGATGTCCCGCTCCCCGGCCGGGCGCGCATCGCCGACCTCCCGGTGTTCCACGCCCTCGGCCACGCCGACGACCCCGTCCTCCTGGTCGGCGCGGAAATCCTCGAGCGCTGCGTCCTCCACTTCTCCTACGCCACCGGCCGGCTCACTCTCTGCCCCTCCGGCAGACCCGTAAACCGTGAACCGTAAACCGTGAACCGTAAACCGTGGACCGTAAGCCGTGACCCGTGAACCGTGACCCGTGAACCGTAGACCGTAAACCGTACGCCGTAAACCGTCAGCCGTAAACCGTCAGCCGTAACCCGTCCTCCTACCGCACCAGGTGCAACGCCTCCTGCCGCTGGAGGGCCCAGCGCACCGTGCCATCGTCCAGAACCACCGCGTCCTCCTCGAGGGCGATCCGGACGGTCTGGCCGTCCCACTCGGGCACCGGTGTCGTGGCCTGGAGCTCGACGGCGAACCAGCTGTTCGGGCGGACCGGGACGTCGCCCCGGCCGGGCACCCCCTCCTGCCGGTCCCAGAGCCCGATGAGCGGCCCCGCGCCGTGGCCGTGGTCGCCCACGGGGTGGCTGTAGATCGACCCGTCGATCCCCTCGGCGCGCATCCGCTCGAGCGACGCCGCCAGCACCTGGTTCCCCGTGCGCCCCGGCCGTAGCTCCTCCATTACGATGTCCTGCAGCCGCTGCCCCACGCCGAGAGCGGCCACCAGCCCGGCGGGTGGCCCGCTCTCGCCGTCGCGCAGCACGTAGCCCATGTGCTGCGTGTCCGTGTTCAGCCCGTAGAGCGTGAGGCCGACGTCGGTGTGGAGGACGTCGCCGCGCAGGATGACCGGGTCGTCGTCGTCCACACCACCCGGCCGCTGCACGCTCACGCTCGGCTGGAACCAGGTGCCGAACCCCAGGTCGCGGATCCGCTGCCGGAGCCACCACACCACGTCCTCCGTTGTGGTCTCCCCTGGCGTGATCACCGCCTCCGAGAACGCCGTGGCGATCAGCTCGTGCACCCGCGCCTGCATCGCCTCGTAGACCGGCAGCATCTCCGGCAGCCGCTCCTCGATGTACTGCACCGGCAGCAGCTCCGCCCGGACCACCCGCGCCTCGTACTCGCCCAGCGCCGCCCGCAACTGCTCCCACTCGCCCGCGCTCAGCCCGTCCGCGAACGCGTGCGTGTGCGAGATGTTCACCGCGATCGTGGCCGGGTCCCGCGCCGCCACGATCGGCGGGAGCAGCCGCCACTGCTCAGGGCCGAACGGCTCCGCCCGCCGCCGCTCCGGCCCCGCAGCGCCCTCCGCCGCGTCCGGGTCCCGCACCACCTCGTACAACCCGCCCTGCGACGCGCCCCCGATCGCGAGCCGCTCCACCCCCAGCTCGGGGCCCCGGTCGTGAAAGACGTAGATCGTACGGCGCCGCGCCGACATCGTGGTCGGCGAGACCAGCGCCCCGAAGACCGGGTCCTCGTTGTACTCCCGCATCGGCACGATCCACATCTCCACCCCGTGCTCCCGCATCAGACGCGGCAGCACCCGCGCGAGACGCAGCTCCAGCCACTCCTGCTGCACCGCCGCCTGCTCTCGCACCGCCCCGAGGGCACCGTCCTGCGCCGCCACCTCCACCGCCCCGCTCGGCCCGAGCGCGAGCGCCGCCAACAGCGCGCACACGGCCGGGACCCGCCCGACGGCACGATCGGGCCAGCGGTCGAACACGCGGGAACGAGGACGGCGGCGGGACGCGGTCCGGGCGCTTCGGCTCATGAGCTCCTCCTGTTCTGGGGGTTCCCGGCACTATACCCGCCCGATCCCGCCCTCGCGAGCCCCCCGGCCCCCGTCGGTTGTCCACACCCGGCCGTGGACAACCCTGTCCACCTGTGGAAAACCCGTGGACAGGCCCCGGCTTCGATGTGAATTGAGACTGTTACAAAGCCGTAAGTCTCGGAGCCTGCTGGAGATGGCCCATTGCCCTGCCGCGAGGTTCTGGTATCCCGGTGTCGGGGTGGCGCAAGTGGCTGCCCAGCAAAGAGTTACGGTGCGCACGAAAACCCTTGACCACGACCCCCCGACGGATGTACCCTGGAGATGGACATTGACGGGACCGCGACTGAAGCCCGTCGATGTCGCCTCCGAAGAGGACGCTCTTCGGCAGGCTGTCTGCCCGGAGGTTCGGATCCGGAGCAGGCCGGCTGCGAGGTCACTGGCCGCAGCTTGAAGCCCCTGGCCGGGGGCGCCCGGAGTCACAGGTCGCGTGACGAAAAGGAAAGAGAGACAGATCGATCCGGCCGGCCTTACTTGACAGAAGGCTGGCGACCGAACCAGGAAGGGTCGAGTCTCGCCAGTGGTAAAAGGCCCCGTCTCCGGGCACGCCCGGAGGCGGGGTTCTTTTTTCGCCAGCGCGCCGTTTTCGGCACCTGTTTTCGCAGGTCGGGAAGACTGTATCGGAATCCGGGGGCCTGGGCGCGCCGCCTGTGACCGGAGCCCAGCGCCCGCGGGCGGCGTCCCAGGCGGTGTCGGCGCAGCCGGTTGCGGCGGCGCGGGTGCCGGGTGCACGGGAGAGGGCCCGGCGCTTGCCGCGGATGGTGTCGGGCCGGCGCTGGCCGAGGCCCGCCGAATCACGCTGAAAAGAGCGAAGCCGTCGAAAGGCGGTGGCGCAGAGCCACGGGACTACCGCGACTTCCCCGGTCGCCACGTCCGCCGGGCCGCCGGCGTACCCGCGAGGGGCGGCTGGCGGCCCGGTCTCATCATCCCTCCGGACAGGAGACGCCCATGTTCGAGTCTCTGGTGGACGGTCTGCCTCAGGGGTGGCGTGAGGTGGTGAGGAGGTCTGACATGCGTGACCTCCGACCGGGTTCCCGGCCTCCCCGCCTCCGTCCCACGGCGGCGCTTCGGGCCCTGCTCCTCCTGGCGCTCGGCGCCACGGCGGTCCCGGCGTGCGCGCCGGCGGCCCCCGGGGAGCAGGCCCCGCGCAGCACCCTGTTCGTAGGCGTGGACGTGAGCGGGTCGTTCCAGCGCGGCGGCCGATACGACGACGCCCTCTCTTTCGCGGCCCGCTACATCCACGGGCACCTGCACGGCGCCGGCGGGCTCGAGCGACCGCGTGCGCTGTTCGCGGGCGCGATCGGCGGGGAGAAGCCCGGTGAGCCGCAGGCCTTCCACCCGATCCACGAATTCGAGGGCAAGGACCCGGCCCAGATCGAGGCGAGGCTGCGGGAATGGTTCCCCCCCGACGACCGGATCACCGATTTCAACGCTTTCTTCCGTCGGGCCGCCACCCTCGTGAAGCGGCAGAACCTCGCCCTGGCTCCGATCAACCTCGTGCTCCTGTCCGACGGCGTTCCGGACCTCGGGCCGGGCGCGACCGACACCGGCCGCTACGGCGGGATCGACCTGGATCCGCTCGAGCACCTGGCCCGGAACGTCACCGTACGCCTCCTCTATCCCGACCCCACGGTCGCGGTGCGCTGGGAGCGGGAGGTGCCCCGGGGCCGGGTCCGGATGTGGACCGTCGATGCCACCGTGATGCGGGGCTGGCGAGACCAGCTCGTCCTCGAAACGCCTCCGTCGGCTCACCCGGATCGGCGGGCGAGCCACCCGACAGCGTTCGGAGGCCCGGCCCTCACCGGTGCGGGAACGAGGGCCGTCGCCACCGGAGCGAACGCTGAGGCCGGGGCCGACCCCCGCTTCGCTGAGCCGCCCCAGGAGGCCCGACCCGCCGCCGAGCAGCCGGGGCTCTGGCGGTGGATCGGCGACAACGTCGACTCCCGGGTGCGCCGCGCGATGTTCTGACGCGCGCCGGCCCGGGTCGCGGCCACCAGCCGGGGCCCGGGCCACGCAGGTGTCCCCACGACGCCTGCCCCCGCCACGGCCCGCACGGATCGCTGGCTACTCCGGAGCGGCGCCCGCCGCGGCGCCGGCGTGGAACGAGCGATGCAGGTTGGCCCCGGCCATGGCGAGCGCGACACGGCAGGGCGAGATCCGAATCGGCATCTCCGGCTGGCGGTATGCCGGCTGGCGTGGCGAGTTCTACCCGGAGAGCCTGCCGCAGCGGGCGGAGTTGGAGTACGCGTGCAGTCGTTTTCCGACGATCGAGGTCAACGGGACGTTCTACTCGCTCCAGCGGAAGGCGTACTTCGAGAGGTGGGCGGCCGCGACGGCGCCGTCGTTCATCTTCGCCATCAAGGGCAGCCGCTTCATCACGCACATGAAGCAGCTGAACGACCCCGAGCAGGCGCTGGCCAACTTCTTCGCGCAGGGGGTGCTCGCGCTCGGGCCGAAGCTGGGGCCGGTGCTCTGGCAGTTCAGCGAGCGATTCCGCTTCCGCCGCGACCGGATGGCCGCGTTCCTGGACCTTCTGCCCGCCGACCAGGCCGCGGCCGCCCGCCTCGCCCGGCAGCACGATGAGCGTGTGAAGGACCCGGCCACTGAAGCCCGGTCCCGGGGGCCGATCCGCCACGCCATCGAGATCCGGAACGAGACGTTCCTCGTCCCCCACTTCGTCGCCATGCTCCGGGAGCGAGGCGTGGCCCTCGTCGTCTCCCACAGCCCGGGCGTGTACCCGCTCGTGGAGGAGCCGACCGCCGACTTCATGTACCTCCGCCTCCACGGCGCGGAGCGCATGTACTACGGCAGCTACCCCGACCCGCAGCTCGACGCGTGGGCCGACCGCATCGCCGCGTGGACACGGGGCGAGGAGCCTGCCAACGCCGAGCGCATCACCGACCGGCCGGCCCCGACCGCTGGCGCCCGCGACGTCTACGTCTACTTTGACAACGACCAGAAGACCCGCGCCCCGTTCGACGCCCGCAGGCTGATGGAACGCCTGGGCGCCGCGACCGAGCTCCCGCGCCCGGGGAGCCGAAACCCTGGAACCCGAACCCCGACCCCGAGATGACCGACCTGACGATCTACCTGGCGGGCGAGATCCACGCCCCGTGGCGCGACGAGCTGCGGAAGCTCCTGGATGCCCGAGACCTTCCAGCCGAGCTCACGTTCGTCGGCCCGCAGGAAGACCACGACCGCTCCGACGACGTGGGCGAGGATATCCTGGGCAAGCAGCCGAGCCAGCGGTACCGCGACCTGCTGGGCGGGCAGGTCAACACCCTGCGGCGGCGCGTCCAGATGAACCGGGCCGACCTGTGCGTCGCCTACTTCGGACCGAAGTACAAGCAGTGGAACACAGCCGCGGACATGGGCGCCGCGGCCGCTCTCGACATCCCGGTGATTCTGGTGCGCGACATCGAGCACCTGCACGCGCTCAAGGACCTGGACGCGTTCGCCACCGTGACCGTCGAGACGCTCGAGCAGGCCGCCGAGGTGATCGCCTACATCTTCGAGTAGCCGGCCCGGAGAACGCGCGCCGGTCCTGGCACAGCCCCCCGAAAGGTGGGCCTCTATGGAGCGTGCGCCCGGACAGGACGCGCGGGGGCTGGCTCAGGCCCCCTGCAGGTGGGCCTCCGAAGCGCACGCCCGGACAGGCCTTGCATCCCGTGGACCGGGCGTCCACCTTCCGGCCCTTATGGACAACCCACGCATTGAGAACCTCCGGCGCATGCTCGAGAAGCACCCGGAGGACCCCCGGCTGCGGTTCGGCCTGGCGCTCGAGTTCGAGAAGCTGGAACGGTGGCAGGAGGCGGCCGACCAGCTGAAGCGGTACCTGGAGCTCACCGAGGACGAGGGCAACGCCTGGGGCCGGCTCGGCTACGCCCTCCGCCGCCTCGGACGCGACGATGAGGCCCGCGACGCGTACCGCCGCGGCATCGAGGCCGCCCAGCGCCACCAGCACCCCACCATGGCCGCCGAGTTCGAGGAGGTCCTGGCCGACTGGGACGCGTAGCCACGCCCGAGCCACCCCCGATCGCCGTCCGCGGGACTACGCACGAGCCCCGTCAACGGCCCTCCAGTCGTTCCGACACCCCACGACCTACTCGAGCAGCGACGTCTGCCCGCCGACGCTCGGCACCTGGTGGCACGCCCGGCACCGCGCTTCGTACGACTCGAGCCCGCCGACCTGGATGGTCGGACCTTCCGCCGGGGCCGGCTCGCCGTCGATCAGACGCTGGTTCCGCGTCGCCAGCTCGCCGCACCGCACACAGATCGCGGTGAGCTTGTCCACCTTCTCCGCCACCGCCAGCAGCGGCCCGATCGGTCCGAAGGGGAAACCCCGGAAATCCATGTCCGTGCCCGCCGCCACCACCCGCGCGCCCCTGTCCGCCAGCGCGTTCACCACCGCCACGATCCCGTCGTCCATGAACTGGATCTCGTCAATGGCCACGACCTCCGTCTCCGGGCGCACCGCGGCCATGAGATCCGCCGACGTGCCCACCATCAGAGCGGGCAGCCGACCCTGGTCGTGCGAGATGACCTCCCGGATCCCGTACCGGTCGTCCAGCACCGACTTGAAGACCTGAACCCTCTTCTTCGCCAGCGTGGCACGTCGGACACGGCGCATCAGCTCCTCCGACTTGCCGCTGAACATCACCCCCGTGACGATCTCGATCCAGCCCGCTCGACTCGTGTTCCTCATGGCGCGAGAAGCTAGAACCACCGTCCCATGCAGTCCACCCGTTGACAGCCCGCTCGCCCCGGTGGAACGTCTCTTGAACACGCCAGCGCCGAACGCGAATCCACCACGAACAGCGAGCACCACGTCATGGCAGACCAGACCGTCACCATCAAGGCCAACCGGAACGGCCCCTTCCTCGTCACCGGCCCCATCACCCTCACCGACGCCGACGGCAATGAGTACGACGTCGCCGAGAAGAAGACCGTCGCCCTCTGCCGCTGCGGCGGGTCCACCAACAAGCCGTTCTGCGACGGAACCCACTCCCGTATCGGCTTCGAGGCCGCCGAGCGGGCCGTGGCCGAGGCCGAAGAGCAGGGCTGACCCAAGCAGACCCGCCGGGGGGCGCGGACCCAGCCCGCCCCCCGACCAACCCACCACCCACC
>JBKGZE010000047.1:0-9841 GCA_046545735.1 Gemmatimonadota bacterium
GGCTCCGGCTCGTACAGCCGCTCGATGTCGCTCATTCGTCCCTCCGGGGAACGGTCCTGGGTACGCCCACATGTGCAACGACCGCACCACCTGGGCGGGGGCGGTCGCTGCGCGGCTCGGTTGGCGTCCCGGGAACCGGGTGGGTTGCCCGGCTCCCCGGGCCGCAGGAGAACTGGCCCGGTCGACTACGGCTCACCCCGCTCCGGGCCGCCGTGGCCCGTGACGGGGAAGACCCGCTCCTCGTCAGCGGAGATGTCGATGAAGCCATCGCGGATCAGCATGTCCTCGATGGCCGCCAGCGCCATCTCGCGCCGGGCGGGAGCCCGCTCACCCGGACGCTCCGCTTCCTGGCCCATGCGATCGCCGGCCTCGCCGAGGGCGTCGCTCGGGTCCTCAGAGGCGGACCGGACGATCTCATCGAGCTCGACCACGTTCTTGAGCACGTGGTCCCGGGCCTCGCGGCGCTCGTCCTCGGACCACGCGCCGCCGCCCGTCGGCTCGTAGGCGTCCAGCACCTCGTCGATGTCCTCTTCCTGGATCTCGTAGGGGACCGGGTCCATCGCTGCTCCCTCTCCTGTAGCCGGGTTGAACTGCCCGAGCGTAGAGGTGTGCGAGGACCGTGCCGCGACCAGCGCCTGTCACGGCGCCAGGCGGACGCCCGGACGGGCGTCAGTCCTATCCGAGCGCCCCGCGGATCCGCTCCTCCAGCCGGTCCAGGTTCCACCCCGCCTGGTCGCGGATGATGGACCGGATCATCGGTTCCAGTCCATCGATGGTCTCGAGGATGTCGCCCAGGAGCTGCCGGAGCTGGGCGCCGCCCGCCGCCTCCGTGGCCGGCTCCGTCAGGTCCCGGACGATGGCGCTGTCCGAGCGGGATGCGACGAGCGGCTCGGGGACATCATCCACATAGACCCAGGTGCGACGCCCGGGCCCGCGTTTCTCCTCGATGGGCTCCACCGCCTTCACACGGTCGGAGCGTACGTACTTCCCGTAGCCGAGTGGAACGAGCTGAGCCGAGATGATGCGCATCGGAGGCCCCCGTGGTGAGCGAATACGGCTGTGGCCGGGCTGCAGTGTACGGAAACGTACGACACCAGCGCGGACGCCGCACGGGTGGGCCCCGGGCTCTGCGCGGGTCGAGCGGAGTGCCCAATGTCGCCGTGGCGTAACCGCGGTGCGCGGCGATCTCCCGGACACGGGTAAGGAACAGGTCGTACTCGTACTCTGATGTCTGCGGCTCCATGGCGGCCCCCATCGTGCATAGACCCCCCACGATGTATGGCGCAGGGCCCGGTCCTCGGCCACGGCGGCAACGCTGCGGCGGAGCGACTGGCCAGCAGTTTGCAAAGCGACCCGTACCGCCGGCGCCGCGCTCCGGCGGCGATCGGCCGGAATCACTCAGCGAGGAGAAAAACCATGATGAGAGTTCTTGCATTGCTCGCGGCTGCTGCGATGGTGACCGGCTGTGCCACAGCGGCCGGCGAGCTGGCGTTCCCCGCCGTGGACGCCGACGACGACGGCCAGGTCTCGCGCATGGAGTTCGAGGGGTTCCTCGGCGACATGAACGCCTTCGACCGCTACGACGACAACAACGATGGCGAGCTGAGCCTCGAGGAGTACCGTGAAGCGGTGACCGCGGGCATCGAGGGGGAGGCGTACTTCCGCGGGTTCGACCAGGATCGGAGCGGCGGTCTGAGCCGTGCCGAGTTCATCAGCGGCATTTTCTCGACGTACGATCGCAACGGGGACGGCTGGCTCAACGAAGAGGAATTCGAGGGCGCTGTCACGGGGCTTTCACTCGAGCTCTGACGCGCCGGCGGGCGTCAGCCCGTGCTCTGCATGGCCGCGGCGATCCCGTTGATGCTCAGGAACAGCAGCTCCCGGAGCCGTGCGCGCCCGGCCGGGTCCGCCGCGCGGATCCGGCGGAGCAGCTCCAGCTGGACGAGATTCAGCACGTCCGTGTACGGGTTGCGCAGGGCGATGGACTTCCGGATCACGGGATTGCCGGCCAGCAGCTCGGGCTGGTCCGTTATGGCGAGAATGGCCTCCCGGGCCTGCTCGAAATCCGACCGGACCCGGTCGAACACGCCGCCCGGGTCTCCCGCCAGTGCAGCGTAACGGGCCGCCATCGGCATCCGGGCGCGGGCCATCTCGCGCTGCGCGTTGTCCACGACTGCCTGGAAGAACGGCCAGCTCCGGTAGAGCCTCCGTAGCCCGTCCATGGTTCCGATCGCGTCGGGATCGGTCGTCTGGCCGGCGTTGGGCGGGGCGGGCGTGCCCGGCGCGCCCGATCCGGAATCCGCCGCCCCGGACTCCGCCCCGGACTCCGCCAGCCCGGCGCCGATGCCGAACCAGCCCGGCACGATGGCGCGGATCTGGGTCCACGCGAACACCCACGGGATCGCACGGAGCCCCTCGAAGTCGACGTGTCTGGCTTCTCCGCGGGAGACGGGTCGGGAGGCGATGGGGAGTCGGCTGATCTGCTCGATGGGCGTGGCGGCGATGTACCAGCTCCAGAACCCGGGATCGTCGATGAGCTCGCGGTAGCTGCGCATGGCCGTGGCCGCGATGCGGTCCATGAGCTCCGCGGCCGTGCGGGAGGGTGCGGGTCCCTGCGCATCGCCGGCTTCTCGCGCGGGCGCCGTGGCCAGGAGGACCGCGCTCACCAGCTGCTCGGCGTGCCGGTGGGCGATGCCGGGCAGGGAGTAGCGAAACGAGATGACCTCGCCCTGCTCGGTCAGGCGGATCCGACCGTTCTGCACCGCCGCGGGCATGGCGGCGATTGCCTGGTTCGCCCGTCCACCGCCGCGGCCCACGGTCCCGCCGCGGCCATGGAACAGGCGGAAATCGATCCCGTGCTCGCGGCAGACCCGCCCGAGGCTCGCCTGCGCGCGGTGGAGCGCCCAGTTGGCCATCCAGTAGCCGCCGTCCTTGTTGCTGTCGGAGTAGCCGAGCATGATCTCCTGGAAGCGCCCGCGCGCCTCCAGGTGAAGGCGGTAGACCGGGTCGGTGAACAGGGCCCGCATGCGGCCGGCCGCTTCGTCGAGGTCCTGGATGGTTTCGAAGAGCGGCACGAAGTCGAGGACGGACTGGACCCGCCGCTCCTCGCCGCCCCGCTCGGCTTCAGCGGGAGCCAGGCGCCAGAGCCCCGCCTCCTTCGCCAGGAGCATGGGCTCGAGCAGGTCGCTCACGGTGTGCGTCATGCTCACGATGTAGGCGCCGACGGCTGCCGGCTCGGTGTCGGCGATCTCCCGGATGGCCGCGAACGTATCGAGCGCTTCCCGGGCCGCCGGTTCGAGCGAGGCATCGCGCGCCACGAGCGGCCGGGGGTTGCTGAGCTCGCGACGGAGGAGCGCCACGCGTTCGGGCTCGTCCAGGGCGGCGTAGTCGTCGGCGACGCCGGCAGCGACGAGGAGCGCGGCGACCGCGCGCTCGTGCACCTCGCTGTGCTGGCGCACGTCGAGCGCGGCGAGGTGCAGCCCGAATGTCCGGGCCAGTACGCGGGCCCTCTGCACTCGCCCCTGCCGGGCCACGTGCTCGAAGCCGGTCTCGATGAGGCTCTCGCGAATCAGGTCCAGGTCGGACACGAGGTCTGCGGCCCCATACGGACGGTCGGCCGGCCCGGTCGGGTGACCGCCCTCGGTCGTCAGCGCGTCCAGTCGGTGAAGCATGCGAGCCACGAGCCGCCGGTACGACTCGCCGGCGAAGCGAGCCTCATCGGGGGCCGGATCGTCCTCGTCGAGCCGGCGCCGCAGCGCGTCAGGGACGGGGACCAGCCGGTCGGACAGGGTGAGCTCGTCGAGCAGCGCGCCCAGCTCACGCCGGTGCAGCGCCACCGCCGCGCGCCGCTGACGGTCCAGCGCCCACCGCGTCACGTCCGGGGTGACGTTCGGATTACCGTCGCGGTCGCTCCCGATCCAGGTGCGCCAGCGGAGAAAGACGGGCACGTCCACGCGGTCCGCGGCATCGCCGTACGTCCTGCGCAGCGCGCGCTCCACGTCCCGGTGAATGCGCGGCGCCGTCTCCCGGATGGTGGACTCGAGGAAGTAGATCCCCTGCTCGACCTCGTCCCGGACCGTGGGGCGCTCGACCCGGACCTCGGCCGTGGCCAGGAGCAGCGCGACCTGATCGTCGAGCGCTGCGGCCGCGTCCTCGAGCTCGCCGGGGGTGGCGTCCGGGCTCCGCAGCTCCGAGAGCAGCTCCACGACGCGGCGCTGAGCCCGTAGCAGCGTTCGCCGGCGGGCCTCGGTGGGGTGCGCCGTGAGTGTGGGCTGGATATCGAGTCGCGCCAGCGCCTGGAGCACCTGCTCCAGCGTTCGGCCTTCCCGCTCGAGCCGTGCGACGGCGTCGACGATCGACTCGGGCCGCCCGTCGCCCCGGGCGGCCCGCGACCGGTCCCGGTTGATCCGCAGGATCTCCCGCTTCTCCGCCTGATTGACCAGGTGGAAGAACGCGCTGTACGAGCGCAGCAGCCAGCCGAGGGCATGGTCGTCGAGGTCCCGGATCCGGGCGGCAGCCTCGTCTCGGGCGGCGGGGTCGCGCTCCGCCTCCGCGCGCTTGCACAGGCGCCGCAGCAGCTCCACCTCCTCGAAGACGGCGTCGCCGGCTTCGCGCCGGATCGCGTCGCCCAGGAGATCGCCGAGCAGGTTCACGTCTTCGGAGAGGGGACGGGAGATCCCGGTCCCGCCGCGTGGGCCGGGCGCGGTCTGAGGGTCGTGGTCGCGGTTCATGGGAGAGCCGACCGCGCAGCATCCGGGCCGTCCGGCTCCCCGCCGCCGTGTGCCGGACGCCGGCGCACGCAGCTTGCAACGGGGGTGTCGGCATGTCGATTCCCGAATACCAGGACCCCGCGGAAACCGCCGACGGCGTCGCCGACCCGGCAGGTACAGCGATGGAGGTTTCCGACGTGCTCCGCCGGGTGGCGGCGGCGGCCCTCGAGCTGACACCCGCGGACGGGGCGTACGTCGAGCAGGTCATGGACGGCGAGGTCGAGATCGTGGCCGTCGCCGGCTGGGGCGCTCCGCCGCTGGGGACGCGCGTGCCGTACCCGGGGTCGGTGACGGAAGAGATGGTGGAGGCCGCTGTCTCCGTGCGGCTGCTCGACCTGAGCGGGGTCGGCCCTTCGATCGCACCGTACCTGGCGGATCACTGCAGCGGCTGCTCCGCGCTCCTGTCGCCGATCGTGATCGGCCGGGAGCTCCTCGGCGCCCTCGTGCTGCTTCGCACTGGGGGACAGCCCTTCGACATCTCGCACGAGACCGCGATCCGATCGCTGGGAGAGCTGGCCTCGGTGGCGCTCCGCCTCGTGCGGGAGGTGGAGCGAGAGCGGGAGGAACGGACGGCCCTGCTCGACTCCACCGGGGAGGGCATCTACGGCATCGACCCGGCCGGGCGGTGCACGTTCATCAACCGCTCGGCCGCCCGCCTCCTGGGTTACGAGCGGGATGCGGTGCTCGGGGCGAACATGCACGGCCTCATCCATCACTCGAAGCCGGACGGAAGCCCCTACCGGGAGGATATGTGCCCCATCTACCATGCCGCGCGGGCCGGGGAAGCGGTGCGGGTGGAGAACGAGGTGCTGTGGCGACGGGATGGCACCTCTTTCCCCGCCGAGTACGGCTCGTATCCCATCCGGGAGGACGGCAAGACCCTGGGCGCCGTGGTGACGTTCCGGGACATCTCGGACCGGAAACGCGCGGAGGAAGAGCGCGCTCGCAGCCTGGAGCGGGAGCGGTTCCTCTCCGAGTCGAGCACGGTCCTGGGCTCCTCCCTCGACTACGAGGCCACGCTGGACCGGCTCGCCCACCTCGCCGTGCCCCGCATCGCCGACTACTGCCTCATCGATGTCCGCGAGGCCGACGGTCGGCTGCACCGGGTCGGCGCGGCGCACGTCGACGCCGCGCGGGAGGCGATCCTCGAAGCCGTGCAGCCGTACGCGCCGGCCCCTGGGTCGGGGAGCCCGGCGCTGGCCGTCCTCGAAACCGGCCAGCCGGAGCTCGTGCCGGAGGTCACCGACGCGTACCTGGACCGGGTGGCCCAGGGGCCGGAGCACCGCGAAGTGATGCGTAGCCTCGGACCCCGATCGGTTGTGGTGGTCCCCCTGGCGGGCAGAGCCCGGACCGTAGGACTGCTCTGGCTGGCACGGACGCATGGGGAGCCGTATGGCGAGCCCGACCTGACCACGGCCGTCGAGCTCGGCCGCCGGGCCGGTGTGGCGGTGGACCACGCCATGCTGTTCCGTGCCGCGCAGGAGGCGCGGGGGGAGGCGGAGCGCCGGGCGCGCGAGGAGGAAGCGCTCCGGGAGGCCATCGGTGCGGTCTCCGCCAGCGCATCGACGGGGGAGGTGATCCAGCGTGTGGCCGGGAGCGCCGTGCGAGCGACCAACGCCGATGGTGCCTTCGTGGAACGGATCGACCCCGAGTGCGCCGAGAGCGTAGTCGTGGCCGCCTCGGGCGAAACGGCGCCCGCGGTGGGGTCTCGTATGCGCTACAGCGGCTCGCTCACCGAGCGCGTGGTCGAGGGGGCGGAGCCGCTGGTTGTGCCGCGGGTGGTCGATGCCGGCCATCGCCTGTCCGCCGAGCTGGTCTCAGGCCGCCCCGACGACGCCATGCTCGTGCTGCCGCTGGTGGACGGCGGCGCGCCGATCGGGGCGCTGTTCCTGCTACGCCGGGTGAGCAAGCGCCCGTTCCGCGATGACGAGATCCAGCGCGCCCTCTCCTTCGCCGAGCTGGCGGCGCTCGCGTTCCGCAAGATCCACATGCTCGAGGAATCCGAGCAGCGGCGCGAGGAGCTCCAGACGGTGATGGAGAGCCGGGCGCGCCTGATGCGCGGATTCAGCCACGACGTGAAGAACCCGCTGGGCGCCGCCGACGGATACCTGCAGCTTCTCCAGGATCGGATCACCGGCGATCTCACCGACAAGCAGGCCGACCACGTGCGCCGCGCTCGTCGCTCGATCAGGGGCTCGCTGCGTCTGATCGAGGACCTGCTCGAGCTGGCACGGGCCGAGGCCGGTCAACTGACCATCGAGTGGGGCCCCGTCGATGTACGGGACGCCGCCCGCGAGCTGGGTGAGGAATACCGCGTTCAGGCCGAGCGGAAGGGGCTCGCCATGCGCCTGGACCTGCCCGCCGACCTCCCGATCATCCGGAGCGACGCCAACCGGGTCCGACAGATCCTGGGCAACCTGTTCTCGAACGCGGTGAAGTACACGGAGCAGGGCGAGATCCGGGTGGCGGTGGCGATGCGGACGAGGACCGCTTCCAGCGGCGCCAGGGACTGGATCGTGACCGAGGTCCGCGACACCGGGCCCGGCGTCCCCGACGAGGAGCGGGACCGTCTGTTCGAGGAGTTCACCCGGGGCGCGTCGGCCGGTGCGGGGGGCGCCGGCATCGGCCTGGCAATCAGCCAGCGCCTCGCCCGTGCGCTCGGAGGTGAGATCACGCTCGAGAGCGAAGTCGGCGCCGGCTCGACCTTCACGTTATGGCTCCCACGATCCGAGCCGGTCTAGCGCGGGGTAGGCGGCGCGTCTCGCCAGGACCCGGGGACCATCGCCAGGAGGAAGCGCCGGCATGGGACGGGTCCGGTCGAGCGTGCCGTGCCCGTACAATCCTTGCAGCTACCCCGTCACGAACCGATGATCGGGCGCACCCGCGGGTGATCGCGGCCGCGAGGATCGAGCGTCGCCGCTCGCGGCGCCCTTCGTATGCTCAGGAGATGCTCTGCAAGGATCACAGCACGACGTCGACGACGGAGCCCTGCGCGCAACCGGTCGTGGCCGGGGCAGGATGACGCGGCGGGCGCATCCGTTCGATGGGGAGGGAGAGGTCCGGGCACTGGGACGCCCGCTGGACTGGGCGGCCACCCCGCTCGGGCCGGTGGACGCCTGGTCGGGCACGCTCCGGGGTGCGGTGCGAACGGCGCTCGACTCGTCCTTCCCGATCAGTCTCTGGTGCGGGCCCGACCTCGTTCTGATCTACAACGACGCCTACACCGCTGTCCTCGGGGCGAAGCACCCCACGTCGCTGGGTCGCCCGGGCACCGAGGTTTGGGCGGAGATCTGGGACGACATCGAGCCTTTCTTCGAGCAGATACGGGCGGGCGGGCCGCCCGTGTACAAGGAGGATGCGCCGTTCGTGGTCCGGCGGGCCGGCGTGGGTGCGGGGCAGGAAGCTTTAGGGAGCCCGCCCGGGACGCCCAACGCCTGGTTCACGTTCAGCCTGAGCCCGGTCCGGGACGAAGCGGGCGAGATCGTCGCGTTTCTGAACATCGTCTCGGAAACCACCGGTCGGATCGTGGCGGAGCGGGCAAGGGAGGCGGCCCGTTCGGCGGCGGAGCGCGCGGAGGCGCGGCTCAGGGACGTGTTCGCCCAGGCCCCGGCGTTCATGGCTCTGCTGCGCGGCCCCGACCACGTGTTCGAGTACGTGAATACGGCGTACTACCGACTCGTGGGCAGTCGCGATCTGCTGGGCCGGCCGCTGTTCGAGGCGCTGCCGGAAGTTCGGGGCCAGGGTTTCGAGCAGCTCCTGGATCAGGTTCTCGTGACAGGCGAGCCGTTCGTGGGCAGGGAAGTGCCTGTCATGCTGGCCTCCACAGCGGAGGACATCCCGGAGGAGCATTTCCTCGATTTCGTCTACTACCCGATCACCGAGGCGGACGGGACCCGCTCGGGCGTGGTCGCGCACGGCTCGGACGTGACGCAGCACGTGCGAGCGCGTCGCGAAGCCCAGCGCGCCCGGGCGGAGGCCGAGCAGGCCAACCTGGCCAAGAGCCAGTTCCTGGCCACCATGAGCCACGAGATCCGCACGCCGATCAACGCGGTGCTCGGGTACGCGGACCTGCTGGATGCCGGTGTGGCGGGCTCGCTCACCGAGGACCAGCAGGCCTACGTCGATGCCATCGGCTCGAGCGGTCGTCATCTCCGCGCGCTCGTGAGCGACATCCTCGACCTGGCCAAGGTGGAAGCGGGGGAGATGGAGGTCGCGAGCCGGCATGTGGTGGCGCGATCCGCCGTCGCCTCCGCCCTCCGCCTGATCGAGCCCCAGGCGGATCGGAAGGGGCTCACCCTCTCCGAGAGCTGGGAGTGCGAGGAAGGCGTGCAGGTGATCGGGGACGAGGACCGTATCCGGCAGGTCCTGCTCAACCTGCTGTCGAACGCGCTCAAGTTCACCGACGAGGGCGGCACCATCGCCGTGCGGTGTCGCACGGCCGAGTGGCCGCCCGCGGAGGCGGCGCTGCCGGCGGTGGGGCCCTGGTTCGTGATCGACGTCCGGGATACCGGCCGGGGCATTCCGGCCGCGGACCTGGATCGCATGTTCGAGCCGTTCGTCCAGGCGGAAGCCGGTCACACCCGGCAGAGGGGCGGCACGGGCCTGGGGCTGACCATCAGCCGCCGGCTCGCCCGGCTCATGGGTGGCGAGCTGACGGTGGAGAGCGAGCCGGGGGAGGGGTCGTGCTTCTCGCTCTGGCTCGCGCCCGCGGTGCAGGAGCGGGTGCAGAGAACCGGCAGGCGGGTGGAGCCCGCCGAGCCCTGGCCCCCGGCGACGGAGGAGCTGCCCGGCCTGGCCGCGACCGGGCGAACCCTCCTCTCCGTGGTGGACCAGGTCGAGGACGCGTGGGTCGAGCGGCTGCGCACCGACCCCCGGATCGCCGTGGCGGAGCGGGTGAGTCGCGCGCAGCTGGCCGACCAGACGGCCGAGCTGGTCGCCGCCATGGCCAAGGCCCTCTTCGTCCTCGAGGAAGGGAGCGGCGACCCGGGGCTCCTCCAGGACGCCGAGTCGATCCGCTCCCTCGTCGCCCGCCGCCATGCCCACCAGCGGCGCCGGCTTGGCTGGGCCCGAGG
>JBKGZE010000048.1:0-9713 GCA_046545735.1 Gemmatimonadota bacterium
GGCGGGAGGCGGCGCTGGAGCTGGAACTCCCGGAGGACGCCGTCGGCGCGGACGCATCCGATGCGGCGGCCGGCGAGGCGGGCGGGTCCGGCGCGCGGGCCCTCGATCGTGACGTGGGGGCTATGGGGGACGTGGGGGTGGACGCGGGGGTGGACGGGTGAGGCTGGGGCGGTTGAAGCTGACGAACTTCCGTCAGCACGCGGACACGGAGGTCGAGTTCCGGTCGGGGGTGACGGGGGTCATCGGGCCGAACGGGGCGGGGAAGAGCACGCTGCTGGAGGCCATCGCCTGGGCGATCTACGGGGCCCCGGCGGCCCGGGGGACCAACGAAACGATCCGGTTCGCCCGCGCGGAGCCTCGCAGCCCGGTGAAGGTGGAGCTCGAGTTCGAGCTTTCGGGCCACCACTATCGCGTGGCCCGGTCGATGAGCGGCGCGGACGTGTGGGTCGACGGCGACGAGCGGCCGGTGGCCAGCACGATCCGTGGCGCCTCGGACTACCTCCAGCACCGGCTGGGGATGACGCGGGACGAGTTCTTCAATACGTACTTCACCGGCCAGAAGGAGCTCCAGTTCCTCGCCCAGATGGGGCCCGCGGACCGGGGACGGTTCCTGGCCCAGGTGCTGGGCTACGAGCGTCTCCGGCTCGCGCAGGAGCGGGCGCGGGCCCGGCGGAACGACCTGCGTCACGAGATCGACGGGCTCCGGGCCGGCATGGCCGATCCGGCGGCGCTGCGCGCGGATCTGGAAAGCGCGCGAGGCCGCCGGGAAGAGGCCCGCGCGGAGGTCGCGGCAGCGCGGTCGGAGCTGGACGAGGCAACGAGGCTGCTGGCGGAGACGGCTCCGAAATGGGAGTCCGCGCAGGCGTCGCAGGAGCGGGCCGGGTCCCTGGAGCACGAGCGGGAGATGGCGGCGCAGGAGTACCGCGACGCGACCCGGGCGCTCGCGAGGGCGGAAGCGGAGCTGGCGGCGGTGACGGGGGCGGCCGAGGAGCTCACCGGCCTGCGGCGGCGGCTGGAGCCGCTGCCCGGGCTGGTGGCGGAGTGCGAGCGGCTGAGCGAGCTCGCGCGGCTGGAGGAGCGCCGTCGCGTGCTGGCGGAGAACGTCGCCTCGCTCCGATCGGAGATCGCCGCCGGGGAGGCCCGGCTGGAGAAGCTGGAGCAGGCGCCGGTCTACGTGGCGCGATTCCGCAGGGAGCTGGAGTCGTTGAAGGAGGAGCTGGCGGGGGTGGAGGCCGGGCTCGAGACGGAGCGCGACGCCTGGCAGCAGGCGCGCCAGGAGGTCCGGACGCGGCTGCAGACGTACCAGGACCGTACGGCGGAGCTGCAGCAGCAGCTGGACCAGCTGCGGGAGGCGGGGCCGGAGGGGACGTGCCCCACGTGCGACCGACCGCTCCGCGACCACTACGACCAGGTCATGCGTACGCTGGAGGACGAGTGGGAGTCGCTGGTGCAGGACGGGAAGTGGCTCAAGAAGCGGGAGAGCCAGCTGGGGCAGAAGCCCGCGGCGCTGACCGCGGCCGAGGAGGAGCGGAGCCGGCTGCGCTCGCGGGTGGAGAACCGGTCGGAGAAGCTGAGCCGGAGCGAGCGGGCGGTGGAGGGGCGGGACGAGCTGGCTCGCGAGCTGGAGGTGAGGCGTGAGAAGCTTGTCGCCCTCGAGAAGGAACTGGCGGAGGTGCCGGGCGGGTACGACGCCGCGTGGCACCGGGAGGCGGAGTCCCGGCTGGAGGCGCTCCGGGAGGTCGAGCGGAAGGCGACGCGGCTGGAGGAGGCCGCGTCGCGTCGTGACCGGCTGGAGTCGGAGCGGCAGGAGTCGGACGAGCGGCGGGAGCAGGCGGAGGCCCGGGGCACCCGGATCCGCCAGGAGCTCGAGGAGCTGGGGTTCGACCGGAGCGGTTTCGAGGCGCTGCGGCAGGAGCACGAGCGGGCCGCCGACGCGGTGCGCGTGGCCGAGCTCCGGCTGACCGGTGCCCGCGGCCGGCTCGATGCCGCCGAGCAGGCGGTGGCCGCGGCGGAGAAGGCGGAGGCGGATGTCCGCGCGAAGAAGGAGCTGCTCGCCGAGCTGGAGTCCGAGCGACGGCACAACAGCGAGCTCGACGCCGTGTTCAACCGGCTGCGGATCGAGCTGAACGCCCGGGTGCGTCCGGAGCTGAGCGAGCTGGCCAGCGCGTTCCTCACCGACATCACGGCCGGCCGGTACACGGCGCTGGAGATCGACGAGAGCTACAACGTGCTGGTGCTGGACGAAGGCGAGGAGAAGCCGGTCATCAGCGGGGGCGAGGAGGACATCGCCAACCTGGTCCTGCGGCTCGCCATCAGCCAGATGATCGCGGAGCGCGCCGGTCACCCGCTGAACGTGCTCATCCTGGACGAGGTCTTCGGCTCTCTCGACGTAGAGCGGCGGGACAAGGTGATTCAGCTGCTCCACGGGCTGACCGGCCGGTTCGAGCAGGTCGTCCTCATCACCCACATAGAAGGGGTCCGCGACGGCCTGGACCACGTCGTGCGTTGCGCGTTCGACGAGCGGACGGGCTCGAGCAGGGTGGTGCAGGAGGACCCGGTCACCGTGGCGGCGTAGCGCCATCCCGCACCGCCGCCATCGGGCTCGGGGCTCGACGCTCGGGCCAGGAGCAGACCACGAGGATCAGGGGCCATGCCGAAGATCGAATGGGGGGACGACCTGGAGAGCGCGCTGGAGCGGGCGCGCGGGGACCGGAAGGCGGTCCTCTTCTACTTCGCCAAGGACCCGTGACCCGAATGCGCTCGGCTGGATGCCGAGACGTTGTCGGACGAGCGGGTCGCGACGGCGATCGCGGAGCGGTTCGTCCCCCTGAAGCAGCTGCTGGGGAAGCACAGAGAGGCCAGCCGGCGCTACCGGCCGTTCTGGACGCCTACGCTCCTCTTCCTCGACCCGGACGGCCGGGTCCTCTCCCGCTGGCCCGGGCTGATCCCGCCGGACGAGCTGCTCCCGCAGCTGGATCTCGGCGAGGCGCTGGTGGGGCTGCGCCGGGGGCGGTTCAAGGAGGCCGTCGCGCTGCTGGAGCACGCGGTGGACACGTGGCCGGACTCGGTCGCGGCGCCGGAAGCGCTCTACTGGGCCGGGAACATCCGCTACGTGATGGAGGGCGACCAGGCGGCGCTGGACCGGGCGCGGGCGGAGCTGGCGGAGCGGTACCCGGGGAGTCCGGCGTCGAAGCGGGTCTGAGCCGGGATCAGGGAGGGTCCGAAGCGACCGCCGGCTGCGGGTCGCGCACGGGCCGGAGCATGACCGCCGCCGCCAGGATCAGCGCCGTGCCGGCCACCGTGCTCCACGGCAGCCCCTCGGACAGCCAGGTGAGCCCGATGAGCGCGGCCACCACCGGCTCGATGGTGGCGAGCATGCTGGCGGTGCTGGCGTCGATGCGCCGGATCCCGGCGTAGAAGAGGAGCGCGGCCAGGAGCGTTGGGCCGAACCCCATGAGGAGGAGGATCGGCAGCGCGTCGGGGTGCTCGGCCACCACCGTCCACGGCGGCTCGACCATCGCCAGCACCACCGCGCCGATCCCGTAGGCGTAGAGGATGGTGGTCAGGATGTCGTAGTGGTGACGGATGCGCTTCCCGAGCACGGTATAGAGCGCGTAGGCGACGCCGCTCGCCACCCCCGCGGCGACCCCGCCGATATCCACGTCGGTCAGGGTCCGGAACGCGCCGGTCACCAGGAACGCGCCGGCCAGGACCATGGCCAGCGGCGCGAGCCGGCGGAGCCGGACGGGCTCCCAGCGGAGGCTCCAGGCCAGGGCCACGACGAAGGCGGGGGCGGTGTAGAGGAGGGCGGCGGCGACGGCCAGCGGGAGCCGGTCGATGGCCACCATGTAGATGTAGTAGAAGAAGCCGACGCCGATGGCGCCATAGCCGAGGACGAGGGGCGCGTGGGCGGTGCGGAGGCGGAGTCGTCGGGGTCGAGCGAGGGCGAGGGGCAGGACTCCGAGGAATGCGAGGGCGGCGCGGACGGAGCCGACCTGGAGGGGGGAGGCGCCGTGGTCGAACGCCAGGCGCCCGAAGAGCCCCAGGCTGCCCCACAGGCAGGCGGCGCCCACCACCATGAGGGCGCCCACTGCCGGGCGGTTCGCCCCGTCCGGCTCCGGCGCCGGTGCCGGGCGCCCGGGCCCGCCGGCGCCGGCCTGGCCCGTGTTCACCTTTCGGAGAGGCCCCTCCACGCTTCCACCCGCTCCAGGTGGCGCTCGGCCGCCTCCTCCTCGCCGATCATGGTGTGGGCCGCGTAGGCCGCGTAATGGGCGTAGAGGTAGTAGAGCGGGATGTTCCTGGTCGACGGCTCGGGCCAGAACTCCCACTCGTCCGGGATCCCGCCACGGTGGACGAATACATCCCAGAGGAGGGTGTCCGTGCGCGGGAGGTCGATGATGTCACCGGGAATCCCAATGTTCTCGGGGAGGGCGTAGAGCCCTTCCTCGGGGCTCGGCTCGATGGGCCGCTCCATGAGCTTGAGGGCGACCCCCTGGCGGATCAGGTAGTCGCCGAGCCCGATCCGGTCGTACGCCTGGGTGGTGGTGGCGAAGTAGACCGGTCGGTCGCCGGCCGCGTCCTGGACGATGTTCAGCAGGAACACGTCCGCGGGCAGCAGGATCCGCTCGCCGGGGAGCGTGAACGACAGGTCGCCCGCCCGCATCTGGACCGGCTCCTCGATGAGGAAGTTGTACGGGTTCGCCGCGTACAGCCGGGGGATCGAGTCGATGCGCGACGTGGACATGGTCAGGATCGACCGCTCCGGCGGTGACCATCCGCCGGCCGGCGCGATCCCTTCCACGGGGTCGCCGGCGTCGTTCATGGCGCCGGCGGGCGGGGCGTAGAGCTCCGCCTCCTTCTCCGGCTGGAAGGGCCGCTGACAGATGATCCGGGTGGGGTCCTCGAGCGGGTCCTGGCCGGGCTCGCACGGCGTGGTCAGCTGCTTGATCTGCTTGGCGTACCACGCCGTGTTCAGATAGCTCGTGACGATGACGGTCACGTCCCGGCGGATGCCTTCCACCTCCTGCAGGTACCAGAGCGGGAAGGTGTCGTTGTCGCCGTTCGTGAAGAGCACGCTGTACGGCTCGGTGCTCATGAGCAGGTTGTACGCCCAGTCGCGGGCCGCGTAGTCGTTGGAGCGGTCGGCCCGGCCCCAGTTCAGGACCAGCGGGATGAGGGCGAGGAGGAGCACGGGCGCCGCGAGGGCGTAGCTTCGAGTGGTGGTCTGCCGCCGCTCCGCGAGCCGATCGGCGAACCGTCGCCAGAGCGCGAAGATGCCGAGACCGGACCACAGCCCCCACATGCTGAAGCTGACGATGAAGAAGTAGTCGCGCTCGCGGACCTCGTGCAGCGCGATGTCGTAGTCGCCGCCGGGCTGCGGGTAGGTGTAGCCGTAGCGGAAGTTCAGGTACCCGATGAGGCCGATGGACACGGTGGCGAAGAGGATCAGCATGTACCACCAGCTGGTCCGGTCCTTCCGGTAGTGCTGGACGGCGCCGTAGCCGCCCAGCGCAACGAAGAGCAGCGTTGCGAAGGGCCGGAGCGGGAACTCGCCGCCGGGTGCGCCGATCCCGCCGAAGAGGGGCTCCCGGGCGTTGAGCGCCCGCGCCCATTGCCAGTCGAAGTACTGGAGGTAGTTGCCGATCTGGGCGACCACGAGCCCGATCCCCCGCGGCAGGTCCGGATCGGTCGGGTCGGCGAAGACGCTCGGCTTGTCGTACTGCTGCCGGGCGAGCGACTCCGAGAGCGCCTCACACCCCGCGTTGCCATAGGTGATGATGCTGACGATGGCGGAGCCCACCGACTCGCAGGTGGGCGCCGCCTCGTTGATCACCGGGGCGAGGCCGGCCCGGAGCGGCAGGTACAGGTGGATCGAGAGTCCGAGCAGAGCCACGGCCGCCGCGAAGGCGTAGAGCTTCCAGTTCGCCAGCGTCCTGGACTCGACCAGCAGGACCAGGACGAAGATGGCCGGCGCCGCCAGGAACGCCATGAGGTGGTTCCCCACGCTGAGCGCGAGGATGAACACCATGAGCAGGATCAGGTTGTCGTCCTTCCCCTTGCCGATGTTGTCGCGCCAGTGGAAGGCGAGCCACGACAGGAGCGCGATGGTGAAGAGGGAGACGGTGTAGACCTTCTCGTTCACGTTGGACTGGCTCCAGACCGTGAACGCGGTGGCGCTCACCAGCACCGCCAGCGCCGCGCCCAGCAGCTGCTGCCTGCGGTCGGGCGTGAAGGAAGCGGCGACCCGGTGCATGACCAGGAACCAGCAGCCGTGGGCCAGCGCGCCCATGGTGGCGCTGAACAGGTTGATCCGGACGGCCACGGAGAGCCCGAACGGCGCCAGGAGCAGCTCCCAGGCCCGTGCGAGCACCACGAACGTCGGGTTACCCGGCGGGTGTGGCACGCCCAGGATGTGGGCCGTGGCGATGTACTCGCTCGTGTCCCAGAACGCGGTGGTCGGCGCCAGGGTGATGGCGTACAGGATCCACACCGCGGCGGCCGCGATCGCCGCCGCCAGGTACGGCGGCTGATACTCGTGCTCGGCGGGTACGGGGCGCGCCGCGCCCCCCGCCGTTCTGGTGTCGGTCATCCGTGTGCCCGGATCGTGATGGGGTCGGGTTCGATCAAGGCGCGTAAGCTAACCGCCCGGGACGCCGGGGTTCAAGCACGTTGGCCGCGGTGGCTCGGGGCCGCGGTGCCGCGGTGGCTCGGGGCCGCGGTGCCGCGGTGGCTCGGGCGGCCCGGCTGGCCTCCGACCCGGCCGCCCTGGCCGGCGGCTCAGAGGAGCCCGATCGAGAAGCCGATGGTCACGAACAGGTCGTGCTGGACCTCACTGCCATCGGTGCCGGTGATCTCGTACCAGCTGATGTAGTCGCCGAGCTCGGCGTTCAAGGCGAGGGGTCCGAGTCCGAAGTCGATCCCGCCGCCCAGGTGGATGGTCGGGTCGCTCTCGGACTCGAACTCGGTCGCGGTGGTGCCCTCGTCCACGTCGTACTGCTTGAGGCCGCCGCCGGCGAAGAGGTACGGCTGCACGACGACCACCCTCGGCAGCGGGCGGAAGATCACGTCACCCACCACGGCCAGGAGCGTGGTCTCAATCGGGTCACCGAGATCGACGTCGTTCGACGTGACCTGGATGTCGGAGCCGGTGGCGTAGTCGAGGTTCAGGCGCACGCCCACGGGGAGCATGGCCAGGTCGACCTCGAGTCCCAGCCCCAGGGCCAGGCTCCCGCCCTGCTCGGCCACCACCGACTCTCCGGCGGCCTGGAACTCCGCCAGGTCGTTGAGCGGCTCGTACAGCCCGATCCGCGGGTTCAGCCTCAGGTCGATCCCGGGCACCTGCGCGCGTACCGGTATGGCGATCAGCACGAGGCAGCTCACCAGGATCACGGACTTCAGGAGCGTCTTCATGTTCGGGCCTCCGTCTCGGGGTCGTACGAGGATTCCCTACAAGGTAAGCCGCTTCGGTGTCGATCCGACAGCGGCCCACCGGGGCAGCGGCGGCCGCCCGGGCGCTCGGTCTCCGGCGTCCGTCCGTGCGGACTGCGGCCGAAGTGCACATAATGGACCATGCGCACGCTGCTGCTCGCCTCGATCGGACTGGCCGTGCTCGGCCTTGCCGCGATGCCCCTCGGCGCGGGGGGCCAGGCGGTGGTGGGCCGGGTGCTCGAGGAGGGCACTCTGCGGCCGCTGTCGGGAGCGTTCGTCGTCCTTCGGGATACGGCGGGGGAGCGCAGGGGCGCGGTCCTGGCCGGAGAGGACGGGCGCTTCGCGCTGCGGGCGCCGGTACCGGGTCGCTACCGACTGGTGGCTCGACTCATCGGGTACGCGGACGCGACCAGCGCGCCGTTCATGATCGCGGGCGGGGAGACGGTGGAGCGGACCCTGGAAGTGGCGGTGCGGGCGATCAGCCTGGACGGCATCCGGGCGGAGGTGGGGAGGCGCTGCCACGGGAGACCCGAGCAGGGGGTCCGCAGCGCCCGGTTGTGGGAGGAGGCCAGGAAGGCGCTGGAGATCGCGGAATGGACGGAGGAGCAGGAGACGCTCCGATTCCGGATCGTCGAGCGGCGCCGGGAGCTGGAAGCCCGGACGCTCCGTGTGATCTCGAGCCGCGAGTCGGGCCGGCGCGGCTTCAGCAGGCAGAGCCCGTACCGGAGCCTCCCGGCGGAGGCGCTGGCGAGGGGCGGCTACGTGCAGCCGGCGTCGGACGGGTGGAACCACTTCGCGCCGGACGCCGACGTGCTGCTCTCGGAGTCGTTCCTCGAGACGCACTGCTTCCGCGCGACGGGGGGCGAGGCCGGGCTGGTGGGACTGGCCTTCGAGCCCGTGGCGGGTCGGGACCTGCCCGACGTGGAGGGTGTGCTCTGGCTGGATGAGGCCACGGCCGAGCTGCGTCGGCTGGATTTCCGCTACGTCCATCTGCCGTACCGGCACGGGGACTGGCCGCAGGTGGGCGGACGGGTGGAGTTCGAGCGGCTGACCACGGGGATCTGGATCGTGCGACGCTGGCGGATCCGCATGCCTCTCGAGGCGACCTGGGCCGCCGGCCGCTCCGGCGCGCAGCGTCTCGAGCTGCGCACGATCATGGAGGAGAGCGCGGAGGTGGCGCGGGTGCGGACCGGGTCGGGCGAGCTCCTGGCGCCTGCACCGCCTCGCGCCCGCCCGCCGGTCGAGGCCACGGGCCGGGGCGAGCGGTGGCGGAACGGCGCTCCGCGTCGACCCCGTCCGGGCTCACCCTATCCGCGCTCCACCATCAGGCTGCCCGAGTCGAGCGTCCGTGCGCTCCAGCCGGGCGGGAGCCAGAGCGTGGCGCTGTACTCGTGGACCACGGCCGGACCCTCGAGCACGGTGGCCGGGGCGAGCGCCTCCCGGCCCACGACCCGGGCCTCCACCGCCTGCCCCCGGAAGCGGACCGCTCGGGCCCGAACCGGGGAGGCGTTCGCCCCGGCGGCACCTTCGGCGCCCGCTCGCCGGACCGGTGTGGCCGTGGCCGGGCCCGTGGCCTCCACCCGGGCGGTGACCAGCTCGGCGGCAGCCTCCGGACGAGCGAAGCCGTAGCGGGCCTCGTGCGCGTCGTGGAAGGTGCGCGCCCAGTCGCTCGCCGGGACCCGGAGCTCGAACGACTGCCCGGCGTACCGGACGTCCGCCAGTCGCCGGATCCGGACCCCGTCGCTCACCCCCTCCGCGTCCATGGCCGCCCGGGCCTCACCCTCCAGCTCGGCGTACGCGGCGGCAATGCGCTCGCTCTCGTCGGGGCCCGCCAGGATGGTGCGCGACAGGTCCTTCCGGACGGGTGACACGAGCATGCCGAACGCGGAAAGGACGCCCGGATCGGGTGGGACGAGGAGCCGGGCCACCCCGAGTCGCTCCGCGAGCTCCACGGCGTGAAGCCCCGCCGCGCCACCGAACGGGACCAGCGCGAAATCGGACGGGTCATGCCCCCGCTCGACGCTGATCACCCGGAGCGCACCCTCCATGGCGGTGTCGGCCACGTCCAGCACCCCCTCCGCCGCATCGGCCAGCGTGCTGTCGAGGGCCCGGGCGAGCTCGGCCAGCGGCCCTTCGATGGCACCACGGTCCAGCGACGCCTCGCCTCCCAGGAACGCGTGGGAGGGAAGCCGACCGAGCCAGACGTGGGCGTCGGTCACCGTGACCCGCGTTCCTCCCCGCCCGTAGCAGATCGGCCCCGGCTCCGCCCCCGCGCTCCGGGGACC
>JBKGZE010000049.1:0-9697 GCA_046545735.1 Gemmatimonadota bacterium
ACGTTCGGCCCGGCGCAGCTCGCGGAGGAATGGCTCCCCGGGATGGCGGCCGGGGCGGGCGGTGCGGAGGGGGCGCTCCGGTTCGTGGAGGCGCCGCTGGAGCCGGGGTCGCCGTACGTCGTCATCCGCCTGGACGAGAATCGGCTGCTGCTGGTGGACGGGGCGGAGGTCCTGTGGTCGGCGCCCGTGGCCACCGGGACGGGGTTCCGGCTCGCGAGCGGGGGCGAGGAGTGGGCGTTCGACACCCCGCGCGGCGTGTTCCGGATCGAACGGAAGGAGAAGGACCCGGTGTGGATCATGCCGGACTGGGCGTTCGTGGAGCGAGGCCGGCCGATCCCGCCGTCCGACTCTCCGCTGCGCCGGGTCGAGGGCACACTGGGGAGCACTGCGCTGTACATCGGGTATGAGTTGGCGATCCATGGCACGGACCGGCCGGAGCTGGTCCTGCACCCCGACCCCGACAGGCGACGGGTATCCCACGGCTGCATCCGGATGACGGACGAGGACGCGCGCCGGCTCTTCCACGAGGTCGAGGTGGGCACGCTCGTCCTGATCTACTGAAGGCAATAGATTCGGAGCATGGCGGACCGACGCACGGGCGGACGGAAGGTGGTCGCGCGGAACAAGAAAGCGCGCCACGAGTTCGAGATCCTGGACACGTACGAGGCCGGGCTGGTCCTGAAGGGGCCGGAGGTGAAGTCGCTGCGGGCCGGGAAGGTGAGCCTGGCGGAGGCGTTCGCCCGGGTGGAGGACGGCCAGGTCTGGCTGTACGGCATGCACGTGACGCCGTACGACCCGGCGTCCCGCTGGAATCAGGACCCGCTGCGGCCGCGCAAGCTGCTGCTGCACCGGTCGGAGATCCGTCGACTGATCGGCGCCACGCAGGAGAAGGGGCTCGCGCTGGTCCCGCTGGAGCTGTACTTCCGCGGGGGGTACGCCAAGGTCGACCTGGCGCTGGCCCGGGGGAAGAAGCTCCATGACAAGCGAGAGACGCTGAAGCGCAAGACGCACCAGAGGGAGATGGAACGGGAGCTGAAGAAGTACTGATGCGCGCGTATACCCTGACGTTGGCCGCGGCGCTGGGCGCCAGCCTGGTAGCTCTCGAACCGCTGCCGGCGCAGACGCCGGCGCCCACCCTCCACGTGGAGGGGCTCGGCGAGCCGGCTTCGGTGGCCGTCGCCACGCACCGTGGCTACCCGGCGTATCCGGCGTGGACGCTGCGCAGCCTCGGGGCCCGCGTGGACGCCACGCCCCGGGGCGGCGTCGTCGTCTTCGGGGCGGACACGCTTCGCTTCGATGCCGGCTCGCCCTTCTTCCACGCGACGGGGCAGGCGTGGCAGCTGGTGGAGGCTCCGTACCGCGAAGGTGGGGTCTTCTACCTCCCGCACCAGCTGTTCGCGGAATGGCTCCCGGAGAGGTACCCGGACCAGCTCGCGTACGACGGCGGGCACCTCCGGCTCCTCGGCGCCGGCTCCACCGAGGGCGCGGCGGGGCCGACGCGCCCGGCAGGAGCTCCAGGCGACAGCCCGGCGGGGTCGGACCCGGCCCCGCCTCCCGGGACGCCGGAAGACAGCCGCCCGGTGATCGTGATCGACGCAGGCCACGGCGGTCGCGACCCCGGCGCGGTCGGCCCCAGCGGAGTGAAGGAGAAGGACATCGTGCTGCAGGTGTCGAAGCGACTGGCGAAGGTTCTCGCGGAACGGGGCTACGATATCCGGATGACCCGGACCACGGACACACTGATCGCGCTGGGAGACCGGCCGCACATGGCGAACGAGTGGCGGGGGAACCGGCCGGGGCTGTTCCTGTCGATCCACGCGAACTACGTCAGCGATCGGCGCGTGCGCGGGTTCGAGACCTTCTTCCTTTCCGATGCCCGGACGGACGACGAGCGCCGGGTGGCCGAGATGGAAAACGCGGCGGTGGCGTTCGAGTCGCCGGAGGACCGGGTGGTACCGACCGACCACCTGGCGCTGATCCGCAGCGGGCTCCGGAACGAGTCCTACATCCGGGCCTCCTACGACCTCGCGGGGCTGATCCAGGACGAGGTGGGCGCCTTCCACCGGGGACGGAATCGGGGCGTGAAGCAGGCCGGGTTCATCGTCCTGATCGGGGCGGTCATGCCGGCGGTCCTGGTGGAGCTCGCGTTCATCTCGAACCCGGAGGAAGAGCGGCTGCTGGCATCGGGCTCCTTCCAGGTCGATGTGGCCGAGGAGATCGCCGACGCCGTGGACCGCTTCTTCGACGGTTCCGGCGGTCGCTGGATCGGCGCCAGTCCATAGGTACCCTCGTGAACCTCGCCCAGACCGTCTTCGGCGCCGAGTTCCAGAACCCCGTCCTCCTGGCCGGGGGGACGGCCGGGTACGGGCGGGAGCTGGACGCGCTGCTGGACCTCGACGCGCTGGGCGGCATCGTGACCAAGTCCGTCACGCCCGAGCCCCGGGCCGGAAACCCGCCCGTCCGAACGGCGGAGTACGCCGGTGGGATGCTGAACTCCATCGGTCTGGCCAACGTGGGGCTGGAGGCGTTCCGAGCCGAGAAGCTGCCCTGGCTCCGGGAGCGGCTGCGCGCGGCGCAGGTGCTGGTGAACGTCGCCGGGAAGACGGTGGAGGACTACGTGGCCGTGATCGACGGGCTCGAGGACACCGCCGGTTTCCTGGGGTACGAGCTGAACGTGTCGTGCCCGAACGTGAAGGAGGGCGGCGCGGCGTTCTGCGCCCGGCGCGACCTCCTGGACGAGGTGGTGCGCGCGGCGCGGGCCCGGACATCCCGTCCGCTGGTGGTGAAGCTGGCGCCGAACCTGCCGGACATCGGTGGGACGGCGGCCGTCGCGGTGGAGGCGGGGGCCGACGGGCTCACGCTCATCAACACGTTCCCCGGGCTGCTCTTCGATGTCGATACCGGTACGGCCGTGCTGGGCGCGGGGACCGGGGGTGTCAGCGGTCCCGCGGTGCTGCCCATGGGTGTGCACGCCGTGTGGCAGGCCGCGCAGCGGGTGGACGTGCCCATCATCGGGGTCGGAGGGATCAGAACGGGCGAGGACGCGGTACAGTACCTGCTCGCGGGGGCTTCCCTCGTGGAGATCGGGACCGCCACCTTCGCGGACCCCCGCACCCCGGACCGGGTGCTGGCGGAGCTGCGGCGTCATGGCGGACGACGAGAAATCAGCGATCTGCGCCAGCTGATCGGCGCCGGGGTCGTGGATCGAGAGATACAAGGATGAAGAGTCTGATCGTGGCTCTGGACCTTCCGACGACGGCCCGTGCGCTGGAGCTGGTGGACACGCTGGGCGCCGACGCCGACTACTTCAAGGTCGGGGCGCAGCTGTTCACCCGCGAGGGCCCCACCCTCGTTCGCGAGCTGAAAGACCGCGGGAAGCACGTTTTCCTCGATCTGAAGTACCACGACATCCCCCACACGGTGGCCCGGGCGGTGGAGTCGGCGGTGGAGCTCGGGGTGGACATGCTGACGCTCCACGCGTCGGGCGGCACGGCCATGATGAGGGCGGCCCGCGAGGCCGCGGGCTCCGACGGTCCCACGCTCGTGGGGGTGACCCTCCTCACCTCGTTCACCGGGTCGGACGTGGAGGAGGTATGGGGCAAGGAGCTCCGCTCCATACGCGACGACGTGGCCCGGCTGGCGGCGCTCGCCGCGGACGCCGGCCTGGACGGCGTGGTCGCGTCCGCGCTGGAGGTGGAGGCCGTGAAGCGACGCCACGGGGGCGACTTCGTGGTGGTGACGCCGGGCATCCGCCCCGCCGGCGCCGGCGCCAACGACCAGGCCCGGACCGCCACCCCGGGCGACGCCGTGCGCGCCGGCGCCGACTTCCTGGTGGTGGGGCGGCCGATCTACGAGGCCGCGGACCCGGCCGCCCTGGTGCGCCAGGTCCTGGCGGAGGCCGAGGCGGCCAGGCAGCCGGAGAAGACGACATGACACGGGTCCGGCCGCTCCTGCTCCTGCTCGCCCTCGCGCTGAGCCCGGCCGGGCTCGCGGGCCAGCAGCGGGACGAGCTGCCCCGGCTGGTGGAGACGCCCGCTCAGCTCTGGGCCCGGGGTGAGGCCGGTCGGCTCGCCGGCCTGGGCGCCGAGGATGGGCTCGACCTCGAGATCCAGGGGCGGGCCATGGGCGCCGTGACCGGGCGCCGCGCCGCGGCCGCGCTCCGTCAGCTCTTCGGCGCGCAGCAGACGGTCGCGGTGCGCCACGGGGTGGTTTCCCGCGTGAGCGGAGCGGAGAACCGGGCTTTCGCCGAGCTGACCTGGGAGGTCCGGCCCCCCGGCGCGCAGGTGACGGAGCGGACCACGGTCTTCGTCGGCTTCGTACGGGAGCGGAGCCGGTGGCGGGTGTCCCAGATCCGGATCCTGCCATGATGGCGCCGCAGGAGGGGCCGGGCCCGGCGGCGGAGGCGTCGGACACGGCCGGAGCCGACGGCGGCGCGCAGGCGCTGGTGGACAGCCTGGTCGCCGAATTGAGAGGCGTGAAGCAGGCACTCGCCACCGGGGATGTGAACGCCCTCTTCGAGTGGGGCGACCTGATGGGGAAGGTGATCCAGGTCGTGGTGATCCTGGTCCTCGCCTTTTTCGGCTATCGGCTCCTCAAGATGTTCACGCGGCGGCTCGAGCGGGAGGTGGATGAGCCGGACCTGGTCCGCAAGCGGCTCCGTGAGCAGCGCGCCCAGACCGTGGCCAGCCTGCTGAACAACGTCGGGCTCATCACCATCGCCGGGCTCGCGTTCATCATGGTGCTGGGCACCTTCATCAACATCGGCCCGCTGCTGGCCGGCGTCGGTGTCCTCGGGCTGGCGGTGTCCTTCGGCGCGCAGTCGCTGGTGAAGGACCTGATTTCCGGCGCGTTCATGCTGGTGGAGGGGCAGTTCGCCGTGGGGGACGTGGTGCGGGTGAAGGAGACGGCCGGTCTGGTCGAGAAGATCACGCTCCGGACCATGGTCCTGCGCGACATCAACGGCGTGGTCCACGTGATCCCCAACGGGACCGTGGAGACACTGAGCAACCTGACGAAATCGTGGTCGCGGGCATTGCTGGAGATCGGGGTCGCCTACAAGGAGGACGTGGACCGGGTGATGGACGTCATGCTCGACGAGGCCATCGCCATGTCCAGGGACCCGGACTGGGAGCCGCTGATCGTGGAAGAGCCGACCGTGCCCGGCGTGGAGCGGTTCGACGACTCGGCCGTCACGATCCGCGTCATGTTCAAGACGCTCCCGCTCAAGCAGTGGGACGTGGCGCGCCAGTACCGTCGGCGGATCAAGAACCGGTTCGACGCCGAGGGGATCGAGATCCCGTTCCCGCACCGGACGCTGTACTGGGGCGAGGAGCAGCACCCGGCGCTGGCGCGGCTGGCCGCGGGCGAAGAGGGCGGGGGGGGCGAGGAGGCCGAGGCCCGGTCCGGGTAGGGTGCGCCGGTCGCGACCGGGCGCCCGCCCGCCGGTCCCCCGGCCCGACTGGCCATCCAGGGGGCTCAATCGGCAATGGTGTTTCCCGCCGGATCCGCGTACTCTGCGGTCGAGGATCCGGCGGCCGCCGCGCGGTTGGGCGGGTCGCCGGGGTGAGGGGAAGCATCGCCGTCGCATGGAACTCTGCTCGCGAAGCCCGATATGGCGCTGAAATTCTACAACACGCTCACCCGCTCGCTGGAATCGTTCGAGCCGCTGGAGGAGGGGCGGGTCCGGATGTACGCGTGCGGCCCCACGGTCTACCAGCTCCCGCACATCGGGAACTACCGGACCTTCCTCTTCAACGACCTCCTGCACCGCTACCTGGAGTGGAAAGGGTACGAGGTGACGTTCGTCATGAACCTGACGGACGTGGACGACAAGATCATCGGCCGGGCCCGGGAGGAGGGTGTCCCGATCGGGCAGTACGTCGAGCCGTACGTGGAGGGGTTTCTGGAGGAGGTCCGGGGGCTGGGCATGCGGGATGCCGACGTCTATCCCCGGGCCACGGAGCACATCGAGGAGATGACGGGGCTCGTACAGCGGCTCCTGGACAACGGGCACGCCTACCGTACCAAGGACGGCTCGGTCTTCTACGACATCTCGTCCTTCGAGGGCTACGGCAAGCTTTCGCGGATCCCGCTGGACGAGGTCCGGCCGGGGGAGCGGGTGGCGAGCGACGACTACGAGAAGGGGGACGCGCGCGACTTCGCGCTGTGGAAGGGTGTCAAGCCGGTGGATCGGGAGGTCCAGGCGGTGTGGAAGGCCCCCTGGGGGGAGGGGCGTCCCGGCTGGCACCTGGAGTGCTCGGCCATGAGCATGGCCCACCTGGGCGAGACGTTCGACATCCACACGGGCGGAGAGGACCTGGTGTTCCCGCACCACGAGGACGAGATCGCCCAGTCGGAGGGCGCCACCGGCCGCCCGTTCGTCCGGTACTGGCTCCACCCCCGGCACCTGCTCCTGGAGACGGAGAAGATGTCGAAGTCGCTGGGGAACGTGGTCCGGATCGGCGACGTCTACCATGCCGGCTACGCTCCCGCGGCCGTCCGCTACCTCCTCATGACCGCCCACTACCGCAAGGAGCTCCGCTTCTCGTGGGAGGCCCTCGATGACGCCCGGGCCGCCCTCCGCCGCATCCTGGATTTCCGCGACCGGCTCGACGCGGCGCCGGCGCCGGGGTCGGACGGCGCCGCCGATGCGGTCGGGGCCGGGCTCGGACCTATCGCCGATCGCGCGCTGGCGGCGTTCGAGGAAGGGCTCGATGACGACCTGAACATCCCCGCCGGTCTGGGCGCGCTGTTCACGTTCATCCGCGAGACCCACACCGCGCTGGACCGGGCCGGAGGCGCGGCGCCGGCGGAGGTCGCACGGTCGCGCGAGGCGCTGGCGTCCATGGACGAGGTGCTCGGGCTCATCGAGCTGGCCGACCGTGACGCCCGGCCGGGCGAGGAGCTGGCGGGGTGGGTCGACGACAAGCTGCAGGAGCGGGAGGAGGCGCGTCAGAACCGCGATTTCGCCCGGGCCGACGCCATCCGCGACGAGCTGGTCGAGGCCGGCGTCGTCGTGGAGGATACGCCGCGGGGGCCCCGCTGGAAGCTGGCCGGCGCCTGAGTCCGCTGAACCGGGCGAGCGGGCGTATCCCGGGGACGGCGCACGCGACGGGGTTGCGCTCCGGGCTCGCGCTCCGGGCTCGCGCTCCGGGCGGTAGCGCAGCCAGCGCCGCGCGAGCCTCGTGGGCCGTTGATATCTCCGGTGCGGGGGCGTTAGCTTGTTGCGAACCGCACGCAGTTCGGTGGGTTAGCTCAATTGGCAGAGCACCTGATTTGTAATCAGGCGGTTGAGGGTTCGAGTCCCTTGCCCACCTCTGGTGCCGTGAAGGTTTCCCTTTCGGTCGGCCGGCTCGTCTCCTACCTTCCTGACCGGCCCGGCACTCCCGCCGGGCGTTCCGATGTAGCGCCAGGATCCAACACACCAGGGAGAATCATGAAGAACTTGCTGATCGCGGCAGGCGTGCTCGTGGCGTTGGGAGCGGTGGCTGAGCCGGCGCAGGCGCAGGTGCAGTTCGGCGTGCAGGCCAACTACGCCGACGACTTCGACTTCGGGATCGGCGCCCGGGCGCAGTTCGCCCTCGGTCCCACGCTCGATCCCGAGGGCCCGTTGAGCGAGCTCACCGGGGTCGTGTCCTTCGACTACTACTTCCCCGATTGCGGGGGGCTCGACTGCTCGTACATCGAGTTCAACGGGAACGCGCTGTACCCGATCGACATCGGCGAGGGATTCGCGCCGTACGTGGGTGGCGGCATCCACGTGGGGCGGGTCTCGGTCGATTTCGAGTCCGAGTTCGCCGATGACACCTCGGATACGGAAGTGGGGCTCAATGCGCTTGGCGGCGCCACCTTCGGGCTGGGCGTTCTGAGCGCGTTCGCGGAGGCCAAGCTCCAGCTGGCCGGGGCGGAGCAGTTCGCCCTGACGTTCGGCGTGCTGTTCGGCGGGGACTGAGGGTCCGGCGCACACGCTCCCATGCCCTGCCCGGTGCGATCCCGGGCGGGGCGTGTCTAGCTGCCGCTGGCGCGAACCCGTGCCGCGGCCTCGATCCCGAACGCGACGGCCGCGACCGCCCCGGTCGCGGCCAGCACCCAGACGGGCGCCGCCAGCTCGTGCGCCCAGAGCCCGGCACCGACGGCCAGGCACCCCGTTCCCGTCCTGATCGTCCACTCCAGCCGGCCCGGGTGGACGGTCCCGCTCCAGTCGTCGCCGTAAGCCTTGCTCCGGACGATCGAATGACTCAGGAGGATGAAGCCGGCGAGGAGGAAGAGGGCCGCGACGGACAGGATCGCCCACGTGAGCGGTGGAGCCACGTCCCAGATCGCCTGCATCGGTGGCGTCTCCCTTCAGAACGCGAGGTGTGAGGCGCGGCCGCTGAATGCGGCCCAGAAGCTGGCGCCGTTGCGCATCATGTTCCGCATGGCCAGGAGCGACAGCCAGATCTCGTCCCAGGCGTAGGGCATCATGACGACGGCGATGACCGCGTTCACGGCGCACAGGAAGCACCCGGCGCCCACGATGGTGGGCATGGCCAGCGCCAGGAAGATGCTCGTGAGCCCGAACGGGATGATGCCGATTCCGAAGATCACGACGGCCCACGGCATGGTCCGGTAACGCTTCGTACCCCCGACGAGCCCGAAGACCCAGTCGATGAGGTAGCCGAGTCCGCCGAGGAGGGCGTCCGAGACGGGGAACAGGTGCGAGAGCTCGGAGTCCAGGACGCGCTCGGTCCCAGCGCCGAAGACGGGGTCCCACACGCTGTCGACCCAGCCGAACTGGTAGGAGGCCAGGTACAGGGCGATGAACATGGCCACCACGCCGAGCACCACGATGGGGATGCGCTCGCTCCAGGCGGACGGGTTGTACGCCCAGCCGGTGTTGTCGAACCCGCCGCCCGTCTTTCCGGCCCCGGTCCCGGGGGTCGCGCCCTGCTCGGTGCTCATGGCAGCCGAGCGGAGCGCAAGAGACGAGCCGACGGGGTCCGGCCGCGACCTACTCCGGACTCCGGCACGAGGGTGACGGCGTAATCGGTCGGGCTCCGCGCGATCCTCGCCCGGTACCTGGGGTGTGGTCCGCGTGAGCTCCGTTTCGCCGCCGGCGAGCGGGGCAAGCCGGCGCTCGCCGGATTCGCGCCCCTCCGCTTCAATCTCTCCCACTCCGGCCCGCTCGCCCTCCTGGCCGCCGCCGACGGCCGCGAAGGTGGCGTCGACGTCGAGCGGAGCGCCGCTGACCCGGCGGACGCCGACCGCTGGTGGCTCGCCGCCCTCGACCTGTCACCCGCGTTCGCAGCCGCCATGGCCGTGGAGCGGCCTCCGCCGCGGGTGACGCTCTGGTGGTTCGACGGCGCCGGGCGGCTCGCTGCCCGCCGGCTCGACCACGCCCGGAGGTCGCCGTAGCGACCGCGGCAGCCGCAGCGACTGCGTCAGTCGCCGCCCTGGCCCGCCATGGCGGTCATCAGGTAGTCGTGGTCCGCCGCCGCCTCGCTGTGGCATTCGAGACACGCCTGTGCGTGGCCGGACGCCTGCACTTCACCCTCCGGACCGTACTTCGCCCAGAACCAGTCGCCCGCGTCCGGGGCGTATCCCTCCACCTTGTACATAACCGTGACCGAGGCCATCGTGCTGTCCGGCTCGAAGTTGTCCTTCACGATGATCGAGCCCGAAGGCAGCTCGTCGAATTCGCCCTCGCCCACCGCCATGC
>JBKGZE010000050.1:0-9677 GCA_046545735.1 Gemmatimonadota bacterium
GATCCAGGGCCTCCGACGCGAGCACGAACACGGCGGTGGGCATCCCCAGCGCCAGCGCGTGCGTGCGCCGGTAGCTCTCCTCGAAGCGCTCGTCGGGCCTGGCCAGCCCCAGGAAGATCAGGTCGGCATCGGCCGACGATTCGCGCAGGATCTGTGGGAACGGCCGGCCCGCCCCGACGATCACCTCCGCGGTGGCGCCGATGCGGAGGCGCTCGATGATCCGCTCGAGGTTCCGGCTGGCTCCCGCCCGACCCGCCTCGGTCTCGACCACCAGCTTCACGCATACCTCGGCCCCGAGCCAGTCCCCGCTGGTCTTGAGGAGATAGGCGAGGAGCATCATGAGACCGCCGTTGGACTGAAGACCGCCCCACCAGACGTCGATGCGACGCCGGTCTCCGAAGCCCACCTCCGGATTGTCCCGGACGATCACCACGTTCCGGCCCGCCTCGTGGAACGAGGCGATCATCGCGCAGTAGTCGGATCGATGGGACGGCCGCTCGCTGTCGCCGAGGACCACGGTATTGGGAGCGAGCGGGCCCACGCCGTAGGTGGTGACGAGCCGCTGCCCGCCCTTGAAGGGGTCGGTGTCCGTGACGAGGCGCGCCATGGCCTGGATCCCGCGCCGCTCGAGGTGGTCCCGGATCGTTCCTTCGATCGCCTTGAGCTGGCCGGCGCCCCTGGAGCCCTCCGGGAGCACGCTGGAAACCGTCAGCACGCCGCGGCCGTGCGAGAGGCTGTGGGCCAGCTCCACCAGGTGCCACCGCTTTGTCGGGGCCCCGGACAGCACCAGGATGTGGGGCCGCCAGCTCTTGCTGTCGGTCCCCTCGCTCATCCGGAAGAGCCCGGCCCGGATCAGGGCCATCCAGAGCCCGCTGCGCACGTCGCCCCACGCCGTCTGGAGCTCCCGCCGCTGCAGCCAGAGGAAGACCGCGGCCACCACGAACGCGGCGATGGCGGTCGCCACCGCGTTGATCAGGAACATGACCGCCACCGACCCGGCCGCTCCGAGCAGGGAGAGCGACCAGTGGACGCGAAACGCCGGTCGGAATGACGGGCTTCGCAGCAGCCCCTCGAGCCCCGCCGCCAGGTTCACGGTCATGTAGGAGGCGAGAAAGAACATGGTCAGGAGCGGCGCGATGGTGTTCAGGTCACCCAGCCAGATCGCCGCCAGCCCCACCGCGAGCGTGAGCGCCGTACCGATGCGCGGCGCGTCGTCGTCGCCGGAGCCCTTGCCGAGCCAGCGCCCCACGCGGCCCGGGACCACCCCGTCCCGCGACAGCGCCTGGAGCACCCGCGGCGCGCCGAGAACGCTTCCCATGGCGCTCGACAGCGTGGCGCCCCAGACCCCCAGGAGGATGGCGTCGCCCCAGAGCGCCATCCGCCGCATGATGAGCGGGTCCTCGAGGAGCGTGGTCGCGTCCGCCCGCAGCGCCAGGAACACGGGCAGCGTCATGTAGACCAGGTAGCCGACGCCCAGCGCGGCCAGCGTGCCCCGTGGGATGGACCGGCGCGGGTCCGCCAGGTCGCCGGACATGTTGACCCCCGCTTCGATACCGGTCACAGCGGGAAAGAAGACCGCGAGCACCACCCAGAAGCTCTCCGACAGCCGCGCTGGCGCTCCCGTCATCTCCAGGCTCGTCTCCTCGATCGGGCTCCCGAGGAAGAAGGAGAGGAGGGAGATCGCGATGACGGCCATGACGAAGTACTGGGTCCGGATCGCCAGCCGGGAGGAGACGATCGCCAGCAGCGCCACCACCACCGCGGTCGCGACGCCCACCCAGCGCTGGTCGAGGACCGGGAAGACGTTGACCACGCTCTCCGCGAACCCCACCACGTACATGGCGAAGGAGAGCGCCAGCGCGAAGTACAGGGGCAGGCCCACGGCACCGCCCGTCTCCACGCCCAGCGACCGGCTGATCATGTAGTACGCGCCGCCCGCCCGGACCCGGCGGTCGGTGGCGATGGACGACATCGACAGCGCCGTCAGGAAGGTGATGCCGGTGCAGATCGTGACGATAACCAGCGCCCCGAGCAGCCCCACGTTCCCCACGACCCAGCCGAAGCGCAGGTACATGATGACCCCGAGGATCGTGAGGATCGACGGGGTGAAGACGCCGCCGAACGTGCCGAATCCCGCCCCGCCGGGCGCGTCGAGCGGCTGCGTCGAGGTGGCGGCGTTCGCGGACGCACCCGAGCTTCTGTGAAACGGAAATGGCATCCGCGGATGCTACCCCGAACCGGCCTGTCGGGAAAGGCGTCCGGGGCTATTGCGTCCGATGGCGCCGCTGGACCGCGTCTTGCCACCCAGGCCTGTTCTGTACGGTCCGACCGATCATCACCACATGGAGACTACCATGCGACGTTCCGCTGCCTGCTTCGCGTCCAGCGTACTCTTCCTCTTCGCCGGCTGCGCCGAGCCGCCCGGCGAGCTGGCGGCCGATAGGACGCGGATGGCCGGCGACACGGGCGGCCAGGAGTGCCAGCCGCTGGAGACCCGGCCCAGGAACGCGCCGGACCAGGAGCCGGCGTTCCCCGAGCAGACGCGCGCGTGCGCGATCCAGACCGAAGCGGAGATCGCCGTGGACGTGGTGGTCGGAGGGCTGGTGCACCCGTGGGCGGTGGAGCCGCTCCCCGACGGCGACTTCCTGGTGACGGAGCGCCCGGGTCGCATGCGGGTCGTCTCGGCGGCCGGCGAGCTGGGACCGCCGATCGAGGGCCTGCCGGAGGTGCACGCGCGTCGCCAGGGCGGTCTCCTGGATGTGGCCCTCAGCCCCCGGTTCCCGACCGACCGGACCATCTTCTGGAGCTATTCCGAGCCGCGGCAGGACGGGAACGGGACCTCCGTCGCCCGCGGCGTGCTGGCGGAGGACCGGCGCCGGGTCGAGAACGTGGAGGTGATCTTCCGGGCCACCCCGAGCTACGACAACAGCATGCACTACGGCTCCCGGCTGGCCTTCGGGCCGGAGGGGAACCTCTACATCACTACGGGCGACCGATCCGACGCCCGGATGCGCGAGCACGCGCAGCGGCTGGACGGGCACCTGGGCAAGGTCCTCCGGGTCCGGCCGGATGGCTCCATCCCGTCCGACAACCCGTTCGTGGACGAGCCCGGCGCCGAGCCCGAGATCTTCTCGCGCGGGCACCGGAACATCCAGTCCATGGCCGTCGACCCCGAGGGGCGGGTGTGGACGGTGGAGCACGGGCCACGCGGCGGCGACGAGCTGAACCTGATCGAGGCGGGGAACAACTACGGCTGGCCAGAGCAGTCGTACGGCCTCGAATACTCGGGTGAGCCGCTGCCCGGAGAGCCACACCCCGGCGGGTTCGAACAGCCCGTCTACTACTGGGATCCTGTGATCGCCCCGTCGGGCGCCGAGTGGTACACGGGCGACGCGTTCCCCGAGTGGCGCGGCGACCTGTTCGTCGGCGGGCTCGGCGACCAGCGTCTCGTACGACTCCGGCTCGACGCCGAGCGCGTGACGGGCGAGGAGCACCTGCTGACGGACCGCGGACAGCGGATCCGGGACGTGCGGCAGGGACCGGACGGAGCCCTCTACCTGGTCACGGACCAGACGGAGGGACAGCTCCTGAGAGTCCGACCGGCCTCACGGTGAGCGCGCGGCCCCTGGCGGCCCTCCTCCCGGCGGCCCTCGTCTCAGCGGCCCTCCTCCCGGCGGCCGCCGTCTCGGCGGGGCTCGGCACGGGGCCGTGGACGTCACCCGCCAGCCAGGACCCCGTCCACGGCGAGTACGGGCTCCGCGTCACCATCGATGACGACCAGATCCGCGTCGGCTGGCTGGTGGACGGAGTGGCCCCGGGCGTGCTCGAGGTCTACCGGCGGGACGAGCGGCTCCACCGGTTCGAAACCGAGCCCGCACAGGCCCACGAAGTCCGCTTCGCCGCGCCCGACCCGGGGACCATCGTGCTCCGGTACGGCGCGCTCGAATCCCGCTCCGTCGAGCGCGAGCCCCACGAGAACCCTGAGAGCCCGCTCCATACAACCACACTGTATCTCGACCGGACAGCGGCCCCGCCGCCCGCCGCGCTCACGGACGTGGACTCGCTCTTCGTGGTGGGCGATGTCCATGGACAGTACGAGACCCTGGTGCGGCTCCTCCGGAACGGCGGTCTCGTGGACCCCGAGGGCGCCTGGACCGGCGGTCGCAAACACGTCGTGTTCCTGGGTGACATCTTCGACCGGGGGCCCGACGTGACACGAGCCCTCTGGTTTCTCTACCGACTGGAGCGCGAGGCCGCCCGGGCCGGCGGCGGGGCCCACGTGGTCCTCGGCAATCACGAGATCATGGTCTTCACCGGCGACCTCCGCTACGTCTCGCCCAGGGAGCGGCGCCTGGCGGTCCTCCACGACACGACGTACCCCGCCCTGTTCGATATCCGCCGCAGTGTCCTGGGGCGCTGGCTCGCCTCGCGGCCCGGGCTCATGAAGGTGGACCGGGTCCTCCTGGCTCATGCGGGCGTGGCGCCGGCGTACGCGGACTACCAGGTGGAGGAGTTCAACGACTCGCTCCGCTCCTTTCTCGCCGAGGACTTCTTCTACTACCTGGGCCCCATCTTCGACCCCACCGATTCGACGGCCGCCCTGGCCCTGGACCCCGACACGGCCCGCCGCGTCCGCGGCGTGGAGCACCTGGTGGTCATGGACTCCGCCACCGCGCGCAGGCGCCTCGACTTCTTCGAGTCCGACAACAGCGTCTTCTGGTTCCGGGAATACCTGCGGACCGACGCGCTGCAGCCGATCCTCCAGGAGGTGCTGGACAGCTACGACGCCGATATCCACGTGGTGGCCCATACGCCCGTACACCGCATCCAGGCCCGCATGGACGGCCGGATGATCGCCGTCGACGCCGCCCAGCCGGCCACCCAGATGCTCCTCCTGGTGCGGGAGAAGCATGGCAGCTACACCCCGCTGCTCTACGGCCTGCACGGCCCGCCCGAACCGGTGCCGCTCATGGCCCCCCCAACCGCGCCTCGGACCCCTCCCCACCCGGGTACGTGACACGCCCCGCGGCGTCGACCCGGGCCAGCTCGTTCAGCGTGTGCGGCCGCGCCTCCGCGGCCGAGAGGATGTGCCGTACCGACTCGCCCCTCGCCACCAGCACATCCGCGATGAGCTGTCGGTGACACCGCCACGGTACGGCCTCGGCGCGTCCCCGTTGCCCCTTCGGGACGTGAGGCCCACAATGGGCGGATGTCCACGCACATCGCCGAGGGAAGACCTGTGTCGAACGCGGAGCGCGACGCCCTGCCCCCCAGCCTGGCGCAGCAGCTGGATGGAATGCTGCGGAGGCTGACCACCGGCCGCGGAGTCCGGCACGCCATCGTCGCCGTGGGGCGGTCGGACGGTTCGCCGCTCTGGATCGGGACCGCCGGAGCGGCGGACGACCTGGGCAGGCCGATGAAGCCCGAAACGCCGTACTTCCTGGCGAGCGTGACCAAGCTCTACATCGCCACGGCGGTCCTGCGGCTCGTGGAGCGGGGTCGGGTGTCGCTGGACGCGCCCATGGCGGAGTACCTCCCGTCCGAGCTGGTGAGCCGGCTCCACGTGTGGAAGGGAGCGGACCGGACCGGCGAGATCACGGTGCGTCACCTCCTGGGTCACGCGACGGGGCTGCCGGACTACCTCGGGATCCGTCCGTCGGGCGGGAAATCACTGTTCGAATCCGTGGGGGCCGAGGGAGACCCGGAGTGGGGGATCGAGGAGATCACGACGTTGGTCCGCGAGCACGGAACACCCGAGTTCCCGCCCCGCCCGTTCGATGGCCGGCGTCACACCATCAAGTACTCGGACACCAACTTCCAGCTCCTCATCGCCATCATCAAGGCCGTGACGGGCCAGGCGCTCCAGGACGCATTCGACGCCCTGATCCTCCGCCGGCTCCACCTGGAACACGCCTTTCTACCCGGCACCCCGGCCGCCGAAGCCGAATCACACGAACCGGCGGCGGTGTGGGCGGGCGATCAGCGGCTGGACACGCTCCCGCGAGCCATGCGCTCGTTCAACGACCTGTACAGCACGGCCGGTGACTCGCTCAGGTTCATGGCCGCGCTGATGAGCGGGGAAGCGTTCGAGGACCCGGCGACCGCGAGCCTCATGACCGCGCACTGGAACCCGCTGGCCTTCTCGCTGAACCCGCGGCCCCTGGGCCCCGGGTGGCCCATGGAGTACGGGCTGGGGATGATCCGGTTCCGCATGCCACGCGCGTTCACGCCCTTCCGGCCCGTGCCGCCGGTGGAGGGCCACTCCGGCGTAACGGGCTCCTGGCTCTTCCACTGCCCCGAGCTCGACGTGATCACCGCCGGGACCGTGGACCAGGCGACGGCGGCGCCGCTGCCCTACCGGTTCGTGCCGCGGCTGCTCCGGGCCCTCCAGGACACCTGATCGGCCCGGCCCCCACGATCCCCGCGCCTGCCCCCGCCGAAGCCTGATCCCCGGTCGGTCCGTGCTCGCACCGGCCCCCATACGGGGATGTACGAAAGGGGCGGAGCCGCCTCGGCCCCGCCCCTCGCCGGCACTTCGCCAGAATCCGGGTCTACAGCCCGCCCGCTCCCGGCCCGCCTCCCATCTCCTCCTCGAGCATCTCCTCGAACTTCGCCATCAGAGCCGGGTCCTGGTTCAGCTTCTGGACCACCGCCTCGTACTCCGCAGGCGTCACCTCACTCTCCTCGAGTGCCTGCTCCATCCGGGCCTGCGCCTGCGCCTGGATCTCCTGCGCGGCCTCGGCGCTCTCCGCCTCCGCCAGCTGGGCCTGCATGCTCTGCGCGACTTCCATGATCTCCGGATAGACCACCACGAACCGCTCCAGCAGCTCGTCCGTTACCTCGATCGTCGCCTCCTGGGCCGGCGGAACCTGCTCCTGGGCCTCGACCGTCGCGGGCGCCACGAACAGCGCCGTCAGAAGCGCCGCCATCAGTGTGGATCGTGTGAACCTCATTGTCCTTCCTCGTTGCAGTTCGGTTTCCTTCCCTCGACCCTCCTTTCCGCATCGGCTGTTCCGAACCCCGCCACCCGCGCGGCCAGGCCGCGCCAGGATGCCTGAAACCTCGCGCCAGCACTGGACGATCCCCGGTCCCGAGGCCCCGCCAGACCCTGCTCGGCCGCGTCCGTCCCGGCCCATCGTGCGCAGGGTCGATGTGCAGAATTGTCACATGTGCCCACGGCGGGCCGCCGAGCGAGGGAGTCGGAGGGTGAAGACGGAGCCGCGGCCCATGTCGCTGCGGACCACGATGTCGCCGCCGAGGAGGCGGGCGATCCGGCGACTGATGGCGAGGCCGAGACCGCTCCCTTCCGCGCTCGCCTTCCCGCGGGGGAGGCGGGCGAATTCCTGGAATATCTTCTCGAGGTCGCCTGGCGGGATGCCCGGTCCGGTGTCGGCGATCTGGATGGCGACCCAGTCGTTGTCCGGCTCGTCGCGCTGCTGGCCGTGGCCGTCCAGGCGTAGGGTCACGTGGCCGCCATCGGGAGTGTACTTGATGGCGTTGGAGAGGATGTTTCGAACGATTTCGCGCACTCTCCGGTAGTCGGTGTTCACCATCGGCCCGTCATCGGGCAGGTCGAGGCGCAGGGCCACGTTGGCACTTTGAGCCTCCCCCTTCTGGTCGCCGACCACCTCCCTCAGCAGCGCGGCTAGGTCGGTGGGCGAGAAGGCCATGGGGAGCTGGCCCTGCTCCGCGCGAGCGAGGAGGAGGAGGTCGTCGATGATCGCGATCGCGCTGTCGATGGCGCGTTCGCTTCGCTCGAGGCCGCGGGCCTTCGCTTCGGGGTCTGTCACGACCCCCTGGCGGATCAGCTGGAGGTGGTTTCTGGCCGCGCCGAGGGGGTTCTTCAGGTCGTGGGTGATCCCGCGGATCAGGATCGCCCGATTCTCGCTCACCCGTTCCATTTCGAGTCGACGGTTTTCGGCGGCGGAGGCGTAGGCCCGCAGGCGCCGGCCGAGCCACAGGACGGCCAGGGCCGCGCCGAAGGCGAGGAGCGCCAGGAAGGTGGTGGTGGCCAGACTGACCCCCTCGGCCCGGAGCATCCGGCTCCGCTGCCGGTCGACTTCGGCCACGATCCGCTCGCGCAGCTTCTCCACCGCTTCCAACGCCTCTTCGTAGAGCAGCTCCTCTGTGGGGATCCGCTCGATGAAGTTCTCGGGGACCAGCTGCCGCCGGAGGATTTCCGCCTCGGTGACCCGGCCGTGCCAGCGGTCCACGCGACTTCCTAGCTCCTCGAAGGCGGCCACAGTCTCCGGCCCGAGCCGCTCCACCAGCGGCGCCAGCGCCTCGGCCGCGCGCCGCTCCTGCCGCAGCGCCTCCTCGTAGCGGAGCAGAAATCCCTCGTCCTCCGTGATGACGAAGCCCCGTAGCGCGCCCATCTCCCTGGCCAGCGACAGCTGGATCGTGTTGACCAGGTCGCGGGCCGGCTCACCCACTTCGTCCCGGTACTGCTCCAGCCGGTCCGTGTAGAGCCGAACCCCCAGCGGGACGATCACGAGCGCCACGAGCGCCACCAGGATCAGCGCGACCGGCAGCCGCAGCGACCACCGGCTCGGCCCGGCCTCCGCCGCCACCCGCGCCTCCCGGCGGCCACCCGCTCCGTCTGCGCTCACGCGCCCGGTCGTGCCATGGCGTTCAGGACGGCGCCCGCGGCCAGGAAGAACCGCCGCACCCGATGCCGCTGCGCCGTGAGCGATCGGTCCGCTTCGAGTGACCGCGCAGCCTCCTCCGCTTCCTCCAGCGCCCGCGTATCCGCCAGCGTCTCCGTGAATCGCTCGTCCCGCACCCTCTCGAGAAGCTCCGCCATCGACGTGAGCACGCGGCGCGTCGCGGCCGCGGATCCCTCGCCCGGAGGCACGGCCTGCAGGTTCGACAGCTCGCGCCGGTATCGATCCATCCGCTCGTCCAGGGCGATCCGCCCCACCGTGTCCGCCGCCACCACCGCATCCACGCTCGATGCGAGCCCGTCGACGCAGTCCATCACCACCCCGCGGAACCCCGGCCCGCCCGCCGCATCCAGACCGGCCAGGCAGGCGCGCTCATACCGGCGCACCGCCGACCGCATCTCCTCCACACGATCCCGGATCTCCTCCGCCGCCGCCGCCGGGACCGGTTCCCGCGTCGCTCCCGTACCCGTGTCCTCGACCCCCGGACCGCCCGCATCCGCTTCGGGTCCCCGGGCCGGACCCCGGTCCCGCAGAACCGCCGCCACCGCCACCGCGATCGCGACCACGGCCAGCACCAGGAGCGCTCCCCGGAGCGGTCCACTCGACTGCCTCATGCCTGGATCTCCCGCACGATATCGATCACACCGGCCCGCCAGGGCCGCAGCGGACGTGCCACGGCGCCGCCGACGAACCCGCCACCCGGCTCCGCTCCGCCCAGCCGGCCGGCTCCAGCCAGCCGCTCCGTGTGACCCCGTTGTCGGCCGTCCCGGCCGCGGTTACCGTATCATTATGGCACATGAGACAGAGAGGACGTTTCCCATCGGGCTCCGGGGCCTGGTGCTGCTGGCGGTGCTGGGCCCTGTCGGGGTTGTGGGTGGGGGGGTGCTGTGGGCGGGAGGGCAGGTGGTGGAGCGTGTGGTTCAGGAGCGGCTGGAGGAGGATGTGCAGCTGGTGGCGCGTGCGATCCAGCTACCGCTCAGCCGATCGCTTGCGGAGGGGCGTGCGGAGCAGTTG
>JBKGZE010000051.1:0-9522 GCA_046545735.1 Gemmatimonadota bacterium
CCCGAGAGCTGGGCGCCCCTCACCCGGAGCCGCGAGAGGCAGCCGGCGAGCCGGTCGACACGACGCGGGACCCGGTGGGCGTGGCCGCGGAGCCGGAGCTGCGGGTCGCCTCACCGGCGGCGGAGTCCGCGCGCGGGTGTGGCGTGACGATCGAGCCCGAGGCGTGGGCCGCGCCGGCGCTCCCGACGCTGCCGGGTCCCTCCATGGCGGCACGGCTGGGGGCGGCCCTGGCGGCCCGGGACTCGGCGGCGGCGCGAGCCGACTCCCTGGCGACGCGGCTCGGAGCGGTGCGGGAGCAGCTTGCGGCGACTCGGAGCGAGCTCGAGCGGGTTCGCAAGACACTGAGACCGTGACCCGGACTCCTCCATGACCGTCCGCTGGCGGCTACTGTTGACGCTGGGGGGGATCATCGTGCTCCTGGTGATCCCCTCCGCCTACGGCGTCGTGCAGCTCCGTAACCTCCGCGACGTGGCCGTCAACCTGGAAACCGTACACGCCGGGGATGTGTCCGCTTTGGGGCAGTACGCCGCGGCCATGGCCGAGCTGGACCGGTTCCAGCGGAGCTTCGTCGCCGCGGCCGACCCCACGGGCGGCGACCCGGCGTTGCGGAGCGGGATGCACCGCGAGCTGGCCCGTGCGCGGCGGGAGCTGGGGCGGGTGGGGGATGCGTACGAGGAAGAGCTGGAGCCGCTCTTCGGCATCCTGGACTCGCTGGCGGTGGCGAGCGCTCGCATCGAGGCACTGGTCGAGGGCGGCCGGGCAGACCAGGCGACGACGTACTTCGAAGGCGTGAAGCCGCTGCTTGACACGGCGCGGGCCGCCGTCCGGCAGGTGGAGCACGCGATCGAGGAGCGGGGCCGGGAGCAGGTCGCGGAAGCCCGCACGCTGAGCGCGGCAGCCGCCCGGACCACGCTCCTTACAACCACCATCGCCGTCCTCCTGACCGCGGCGCTCGGGCTCTGGACCACCCGGGCCCTCTCCGCCCCGCTGCGCCGGCTCAGCTTCGCGACCCGGACCGTGGCGGACGGAGAGTTCCGGCCGCCGCCGGGCCTCCCGTACGACCGGTCGGACGAGATCGGGGACCTCTCCCGCTCCTTCCGGACCATGACCGAGCGGCTGGCGGAGCTGGACCGTCTCAAGTCCGAGTTCGTCGGCCTGGCCACCCACGAGCTGAAGACCCCGATCAACGTCATCGCCGGGTACACGGAGCTTCTCGACGAGGGGCTGTACGGCGAGCTGTCCAGGAAGCAGCGGGAGGTGCTCGGGCTGGTGCAGGATCAGACCCGGTCGCTCACGCTGCTGGTGAACCAGCTCCTCGATCTTTCCCGGTTCGAGGCGGGAGGGCTGCGGGTCGAGCCGGAGCCCGTGCCGCTCGATCAGCTGGTGCGGGAAGTGGAGGGGTCGTTCCGGGCCCTGGCCACGCAGAAGCAGATCGTCTTCGACGTGGTCCGCGACCCCGACCTTCCCACAACGCTCGTGATCGACCACGACCGGATCCGACACGAGGTCCTGAGCAACCTGCTGTCGAACGCGTTCAAGTTCACCCCGAGCGGCGGGCGGGTGGCGCTGGAAGCGGTGGCTCATGACGGGGAGGTACACTTCCGGGTGACCGACTCGGGGGTGGGGATCCCCGCCGACCAGTTGGAGCGGGTGTTCGAGAAGTACTACCAGGTCGAGCGGGAGGGCCGGGCGCAGGGCAGCGGTCTGGGCCTCGCCATCGCGAAGCACGTGGTCGATGCGCACAGCGGACGCATCCGCGCGGCGAGCACGGAAGGGGAGGGGACCACCTTCGACATCTTCCTCCCCCTCGAAGGACCGGGCTCGTGAGCCGGACCTGGGATGCCGTGATCGTCGGCGGCGGCCCGGCGGGCCTCTCGGCCGCGCTGTGGCTCGCCCGGTACAGGCGTCGTGTGCTCACGCTGGACGAGGGGCACCCCCGGAACGAAGCCGCCTGGGCCGTCCACGGGTACCCGGGGCTGCCGGACCCCGACCCCGAGCGGCTGCGCTCGACCATCCGGGAGCAGGCCACCGCGGCAGGCGCGATCTTCGAACGTCGGCGGGTGGTGGAGATCACGGGAGAGAAGGGGGACTTCACCCTTGCGGATGCCGCGGCCGACACGATCGGGGCGAGACGGATCGTGCTGGCGTACGGCCGCCGGGACCGGCTGCCCGGGATTCCGGGGCTGGAGGCGTGCTACGGGCGATCCGTGTTCCATTGCCCCGACTGTGATGGGCCCACGGTGGAAGGCGCCCGGGTCGCGGTCCTGGGGCACGACCGCAATGCCGCGGCTCTCGCCCTCTACCTGCTGACATGGGCCCGGGAAGCGCTCATGCTCACCAACGGACTCGACCCTGCGCTCCCGCCCGACGCGATAGGGACGCTGCGGCGACACTCGGTCGGGATCATAACCGGACGCGTCGAGCGATTGGAGAGCGAGGGCTGCCAGCTCCGGGCGGCCCGCGTGGACGGCCGCGTGGTCCCCCTCGACGCCCTGTTCTTCCACTGGGGCTCCGAGCCCGCGTCCGGGCTGGGATCCGTCACGGGCTGCACGGTGAACCGCCACGGCGACCTGGAAGTGAACGGCTCGCTCGAGACGTCCATCCCCGGGATCTACGCCGCCGGCGACATCATCGGGCGGCCCCACCTGGCCGTGAGCGCCGCGGCCGGCGGCGTACGCGCCGCCCTGGCGCTCCACCGATCGCTCCTCCCGGACGAGTTCCGCCTATGAGCGGGCCGGCTGGCGACCGGGGCCGCTCCCACCCTACCTTCTCAGCATGCGACGCGATCAACGACACGTGCACCACCTGGCGACCATCAGCTACGACGGCCGGTTCTGGGACGCGTACCTCGAGCTCGACGAGCCGCGGGGCCACGACGACTCCGCACGGGGCCGCATCGCGTTCTCCGCCGCCGACGAGGGGGACGCCGAGCCGGTCCGCACCGCCACCATCTTCATCGAGGAAACGGGCCAGGACGTGATCGCCCGGGCCCGGGAGTTCAAGACCCACCAACTGGTGGCGCTGCTGCGCTCGTGCGCTCCGGCTCGGGAGGATACGAACGGGACCTGAGCGGACGCGCGATCCGCCGCGGGAGGCGGCTTACGGCCCGCTCATCCAGGTCATCACCGACGCGCGGCCCGCGTTGGCGAAGACGTGGTTCGGGTACTGGTGACAGTCGGGGGTATTCGTGCCGTTCACGCACCCGTTGTAGCGCAGGAGCGCCCGGTCCAGGTCGCCCCGCGACCGCTCGAAATAGTGCGCGAATATGTGCGCGCCGTGACAGATGTTCGCGTCGATGTCTTCGAGGTCCGTACCGCAGTCGCCCCACGCGCCGCGATGGACCGGCATCACCTGCATGAGTCCCACCGCCCCCACCGGGCTCCGGGCCGCGGGCTCGAGCCAGGGGTTCTCCACGAGCAGCACGGCCAGGAGAAGCCTCGGCTCGAGCCCGACCTCGTGCGCTTCCCGCACCAGCGCCACCGATATGCGGCGCACGAGCGTGGTATCCTCCTCGTACCGCAGCAGGACCCGCTCGATCGGGGCGACCTCGGCATCGTAGTACTCGGCCAGCTCCGCCCACGCTCCCTTAACCCGCGCCACCCGGGACTCCAACTCCGCCAGCTCGCCCGCCAGATCGCCATCGCCCGCGGTCGCGGAGCCGCCCTTCGCATGCTCGGCCGCCGAGCGATCGCCGCCGTTCCCCAGGGTACCGCTCGCCTCCGCGGGCGCGCCGGCGTAGACCGTCCCGACCAGCAGGCCGAGACCCACCGTCATCGCGCCCGCCGTACGCAATCGGCCCGGTCCCGCGCGCAGTCGCACCTTCAGCTGTTCTATGCTCATCATAGCCCTCGTTCATCGTCCCCGGATGCACGGACGGAGCCGAAAGCGGCCCCGTTCGGTGCAACCTCGTGCAAACGCTGTTCCTGCCCACGCTGAACCCCGACCCGGCCGTGAGGTTCCGCCGTACACGACGCTCGATCCGGGGGCGAGCACGGGGCGGCGCGCGCGCGGTCCATCGACCGCGGGTGTTCCGCGGATGGAACCGCGGGTATTCCGCGGAACGACGGGGTGGCGCGCAGTTGCGAGGGGGATGCGTGAGCGTATATTGAAGTGGTTACGCGGGCGCCGGAGCGCGCCCCTGTGCGATCTCGCGAGGCGGGAGGATCGATGGCCCTCTACAGGACACTGTACTACGGGGATCTGACGGTCGGGGTGGGCGGCCGGGTCACGATTCCGCAGGACATACGCGACGATCTGGGGATCGACGACGGCGACCTGATGACGGTGCGCGTGGAGGAGAGCCCGGACGGGACGCGGCAGATGGTGATGTGGCGGGCGAAAGAGCAGCCGGTGGACGAGTAGCCGTACGCCATTCGCGAGCAGGAGCGGGGCCCCGGGCCAGGTCGACTGGTCCGGGGCTCCGCTGTGTTCAGCCGGCGCTCTCTTCGAGGTCGACCCAGCGTAGCAGCTCGCGCAGGGGGCCACGCCCGTCGTGGTGCCAGTGCGGCGGGGGCCAGGGCATGCGATCGAAGGTGGTGATGCGGGTGGCCCCGAGCCGCGCGAGGGCATCGCCGAGGCTGCATACGCGTGCGGGCTCGGCGGCGATGGCGACGCTCTGGAGCTTGCTGCCGATGGGTCTCAGCAGGTCGACGGCGCGGGCGATGTCGCCGATGGGGTGGACGTGGACGAACCGGTTGAGGCAGGAGGGGCGAAAGACGGGCTCGTGGTCCACCACCACGGTCCAGGCGGTTCCTTCGGGGGCGAGCACGCGGACGGCGCCGTCATAGCCGCGCACCTCGGCGGCGCCGCGCTCCTGCTGGATGGTGGAGATCTCGGCGTCCGAAATCTGGCCGCGCGGGAGCTCGCGCTCGACGGCGCTGAAGGCGTCGGCGAGTTCGTCGGCGAAGGCATCGGTCTCGTGGCCGGAGGGGTCCTCGACCCAGATGGTGTGGGGCGAGACGCAGCCGTGCTGATCGAACGCGGCCACGGCGCGTGCGACGGTCATGGGGAGCTCGCTCTCCATGACCAGGCCCTCGGAGGCGATGAGCCCGACGGAGTACTTGGGCCCGTGGACCACGAGCTGGCCCTGCGGGACCCGGGCCCGGTACGACCGGACGGCCTCGGCACCGCCGTAGACCACCACGAGCTCGGAGGACTGGAGCGCCCGCCACTCGGCGTCCTCGGATCCGCCGGGCCAGTAGGTCACGCCCAGGGCCCGGGCGAGCTCGCTGTCGACCGAGGACAGGGCCTGGGCGAAGAGGACCGGCAGGACCGGCTGGTCGGACGCCAGCTTCCCGAGGACGGGCGCCTTGACGAGGAGCGAGCGGATCAGCGAGGTCACGGCCACGCCTGGTACGTTCCCGGCGAAGACGTGGAATCCCAGGCGCGGGCCGTACGCCCGGGTCTTCCTGTGCTCTGCCACCGGCGTGAAGCCGTCCAGCACGGCCGGGTCGTCCAGCTCGGACCTGAGCAGCCGGTCGAGGGCGGGGGCACGCCAGTCGGCGCTCATCCGGTCGAGCACGAGCCGGGTCATGGGCGGGGAGTACCCGGTGGCGGCGGTCAGCAGCGCTTCGGCCCGCTGCCGGATCGCGTCGCCGGGATCGGCCAGGCGGGCGGCGGCGGCATCGATGACGGACACGATGTCAACGACGCTGCGCTGCGCGAGCCGACGCCAGTGGCCCCGCAGAGCCCGAACCGTGCACTCCAGCAGCTCGGGGGACGGCTGGGGGTAGCGACACTCGAGGTCGCCGACCCTGAGGGTCTCCAGCTGCAGCTCCGGACACGCGTCCGGCAGCCACCACGCGTCGAAGGATTCGCTCACGGTCGCCCCTCCAGGAGCAGGTCCATGGCCAGCGAGCAGCCCCTGGGCGGCGCGCCCGGGAGCCGGCCTTCCAGAACGAGTCCGTCACCGTCGACGCGGCCGGCGTCCTCGGTCTGGACCGCCGCCACGCTGTCCAGGTTGGCCAGGTCGACGTGGCGGAGAATGCCCCGCTCCCCGCCGGGGAGCGGGTCCAGCGTTTCGGGGTCCACGGCCAGGCTCCGCAGCCAGGGCGGCCCGAGCTTCCGCCGGGGCGCGTCGGCTCCGGCTTCTTCACCCGCCGCGTACCATGCCCTCGAGCCGGACTCCGCGAGCCGGGCCCGGAGCGTGGGGTCGTAGCGCTGTGACAGGAGCTCGGTCATGCCGTACTCGTTCACGCACGCCCAGTCGGGCAGGCCGAGCCGTTCGCGGTAGAGCGCCCGCAGCGCGGCGGGCTCGACCTCCCGCCCGGCCCCCTTGTACCCGCCCGTGTCCATCAGCCGGGATCCGGCGGGCAGCTCGAGGGTGCGGCCCTCGGCCGCCAGCCGATCCACCCAGTGGATGAAGGAGGCCGACGTGCCCAGCAGGAGGACGGGCCCCTCCCTGCTGCCGCGCTCCACCGCGCGTCCGAGGGCGTGGAAGTCGATGCCCTCCATGTCGGCGAAGACGGCGCTGCCGGGCGCCCCGAACACCTCCACCACGTCGCTGATCATGAAGGCGAGCGACGAGTCCGGCATCGCCGCGGCGGGCGGCACCAGGGAAAGGAACGGGAGCCGGGCTCCGTCCGGCAGGAGGAAGCGCCGGAACGTGGATCGGAGCGAGGCCCGATACAGGTCCAGGTCGGCCACGTGGTGCTCGCCCCGTCGCTCCCGGCCACGGGTCGTCCCGCTGGTCCGGAAGACCCGCTCGGTCCGGCGGTCGCTCGAGCGCAGCGCCAGCTCGCGAAACGCCGCCGTCGGCACGGCGGGGATGTCGCGCCAGTGCTCGACGGCGCCGGGCACCCGGTCCCGCGTACGACAGTAGGCCGCGTACGCCGGAACGGTGGCCACGTTGCGCTCGAAGACGCGGAGCGCGAGTCGGTTGAACGCGTCGTCCTCGAGGGGCGAGTCGGCGTCCCGGAACCGCTGGATCAGCTCGGCGCGAAGCGCCCCGGCCTCGGTTCCGGTCATGGGCGGGTCAGCGGCGCCGCAGCTCGAAGAACTCCTCGACGGCCAGGGCGAAGCTCGCCCCCTCCACCGCGTAGCGCCCCGCGAAGGGCGAGAGGAAGGCGAGAACCCGCTCGGCCACCGCCCGATGGCTGGCCTCCCCGGTCCGGCGGGCGAGGGCCACGTGCAGCCGGGCCGCGAGGGCATTCTCCTCGAAGGGTCGGTCGCGGTAGCGGAGGGCGCCAAGTGGAGCGGGGTCGTGCGGGATGTCGTTGAACCCGCCGTTCCCGTCCCAGAGCCGGTCGCGCATGGTCCGGACCAGCCGCAGGGCGTGCTGGAGCGCGCTCTGGTCGCCGGTGGCCTCGCTCACGGCGCAGGCGGCGCGGGCGGCGTGGAGCAGGTCCACGAGGAGCCCGCGAGGCGGCTCCCCGTCCGGCGCGCGGTAGTGGACCAGGCTGTCGCCGGTCGCGTCCATGGTCCGGAAGAGCGTCTCGAGACCGCGCGCGGCCCGGTCCTTCCAGTCGTCGCGGTCCAGGAGCCGGCCGGCGTCGGCCAGCGCGGCGATCCACATGGCGGCGGAATCCGTGTAGATGGTCGGGTCCACCGCCGGGGCGGTCCGGGCGGCCCGGCCGGCGGCGTCGGCGGCGAAGTAGTCGGCATCCGCGGCCTGGCTGCCGCACCACAGGCCGTCGCGGCCCAGCGTTCCGTGCACCCAGGCCACGGCGCGCTCGGCGGCGGCGAGCCAGTCGTCGCGCCGGGCGTACGCGCTGCCCACGGCGAGGGCGCGGAGGGCGCGGGCGTTGACCGAGAGGAGCTTCTCCACCTGTGGGCGGGTCCAGTCGGCGGCGAGCGCATAGTGGAAGAAGCCGCCCTCGACCGCATCCTCGATCTCGCCGGCCATCATGCCGTCGAGCGTGCGCTCCGCCATGGCCACCCAGTCGGGGTTCGGCAGGGCGCGGCCCTGCTCGAAGAGCAGCTCGACGGCCTCGGCGTGGATGAACTTGGGGGCGTCGCCGAAGCCGCCGTTCCTGGCGTCGAACTGCTGCTGCGCGCCCGTGAGGACATCGTCGGCCGCCTCCCGACGCAGGATCCGGTGCACGGGGCGGCGCGCGCGGGTGGCCTCCATCGCCTTGCGCCGCCGCGAGATCTCGGCCCTCAGCTCGTCACGACGGTCGCGCCAGCCGTCGAGCACGCCCTGTACGACGCGGCGCAGCTCGCGAGGCTCCATGTACGTGTCCGACCAGAAGAGCTCGCCGGTCGGGGTCAGGATTGCGTTGGTCGGCCAGCCGCCGGCGATGTACCGGTCCTGGATGTGGGGCTGGCGGTCGGCGTCCACCCGGACGGGGATGAGCGACTCGTTCACCAGCTCGATCACGCCGTCGTCCGAGTAGGTGGTCTCGTCCATCTCCCGGCACGACTGGCACCACGTGGTGGTCAGATTCAGGAGGATCGGACGCTCGCTCTCGACCGCCTCATCGAACGCCTCACGGGACCAGTGTCGCCACCGGATCTCGTGGGCGCGGTTCTCGTTCGGCGAAAATCGGAATGGCTCGCTCATGTGGCGGAAGGATATGGAATCGCCCCGCCGAAGGCCAGCGGTGCCGCGGGGTCAGGGGACGGGGAAGGGCTCGCTCCGGACCTCGAAACTTCGCGCCGGCAGCCCGAGCAGGCGAATCAGGAGCCGCTTGAGCCCGGTCCCTATCGCGCCGCCCAGGGACCGGCGGCCCCGGACGGCGGGCTCGAGCTCGCCCCGGAGCCAGCGCTCGAGCTCGTCCAGATCGGACAGGGAGAGCGTCTCGATCTCCAGGAGGCCAATGTAGTAGTAGGTCCCGGTGGAGGGCGGAACGAGGGGCGCCGCGTACGTCCGCTCGACGGCGTTCCGCGCGGCGTCCCACGACGGGTAGGACCGGAGGCTGTCTTCGACCGCGACCCCGGCGACGAACTCGCGCTGCAGGGGCTCGAAGGCGACGACGGCGGTCCAGGCGGACTGGGCCACGAGGTCGTCGAAGGTCTCGTCGCGCCACAGCTCGAGGCGGAAGCGCATCCAGAGCGGGAGACCCGAGCGGACGGCGTCCTCGAGGGCCTCGTCGTCGAGGACGCCGCCCACGATCAGATAGGGTGCACCGGCCCGCACGTCCAGGGACACCTGTCCCTGGAGGGGAGCGGGGGCGGCCGTGAGGAGGAGGGCCGCCGCCAGGCCGAGGACGGCGAAGCGGGTCAAAGCCGCGGGCCGAGCCTGATGAAGAAGTTCGGCCCGCCTCCGTCACCGGAGAGGGGGGCGGCGATGTAGAGCCCGAGCCGCCCGAGCCGGATGCCGGCGCCGAGGTCGTAGTGCAGGCGGCTGGGCCCGGTCTCGAGGCGCTCGCCCAGGGATTCCCGCTCGATCCAGGCCCTGCCGGCGTCGGCGAAGACGACGAGCTCCGGGCTGGACACCAGGTCGAAGTCGAGGCCGAGGCGACGTCCTATGCCGAGGCCGTTCGAGGCGAGGCTGAAGCGGGCTTCCGCCTGGAGCAGCACGCTACGATCACAGCCGTAGTAGGGGAGGAAGCCGTCGACGAGCGGGGCCTCGGCGAACTCTGC
>JBKGZE010000052.1:0-9440 GCA_046545735.1 Gemmatimonadota bacterium
GAACTCGACCGTGATGGGCGGTTGCTCGGGCTCCTGGGGCTCGATCACGGCCGGTCGCGTCACCGGGACCTGCCTGCCCGCCTGGTCCGGCCGCTCCGCCGTGGGTCGGCCCATCGGCTCCGTCTCGACCGGCTCCGTCTCGACCGGCTGCGCCCCGGGAGCGCGGCTCGGAGCGTCGCTCGAGCTCCACGCCTCGAACGGGCCGGCGGGATTCGGGAACGAGATCCGGACGACGCCTCGGTCCTCGGCGATCTGGTACTCGACGGCCTCGGCGAGATCGACCACCACGCGGACGATCCCGGCCTGGAACTGGCTGGATCGCAGCGCCCGGACGCCGCCCCGATCGATGTCGACGAAGCGGCCGTGGGGGAGCTCGAAATCCGCTCCCGCCACGTCCACCACGATGCGGGGCGGCTCGGTGAGCATCCGGTGCTCGTACGTCACCTGGCCGTCCGTCTCGATGAGGACGTGGGTCCGGTCGCCGGCCGAGACCACGCTCAGCCCCTGCACGCCCGCCAGTGCGGCGAGCGTCAGCGCTCGCAGCGTCAGAATCGGGATCATCGGTCGGTGCCTCCCTCCGTCGGCAGCTCCAGGATCTCCTGCCGGATCGCGCCGAAGTTCTCGACCGCCATGACCACGCGCAGCGGTCCGATCTCAATCACTCGCGAATTGCCCACCATGTCCCCTGCCCGTACCCGGTGAACCCGGCCCTCCGAGTCGGCGATCAGAGCGACGCTCCGCCCCCGACCCGTGGCGTAGATGATGCCCTGCAGCGAGAGCGACTCGAACCGCGGACCCAGGTCGTCCTCGCCCGTGAGCGGCCGGAACGGATCGCGCCGGCCCGCCCCCCGGTACGTGAATACCTCCCGCTCGTACACCAGCGTGAGGTTCGCCGACTCCTGCCCGGGCGGCTGCTGCTGAGCCGCGACATCCGCCGGCCACAGCAACGCGGCGGCCATCATGACCATTCCGAAGAGCATCATAGTCTCAGCTACCGGTGGTCGCTCCTGCCGTCGCGGAGGCCTGCTCCGGGTCCGGCAGCACGTACGTTTCGATCAGGAAGGACGCCTCGAGCCGGTCTGACTGCCCCTGCCGGTCGTACCGTTGGATACTGAGATCGATCGGCGTGATGATGCGCGGCAACGAGCCGATCTCGGACAGGAACCGCCCCACCTCGTGGTAGGTCCCGTGCACGGTCAGCTCGAACGTGCGGCGGTTGTAATGGGTCCCCAGATCGGCCTCACCGGGCGTGAACCGCGCCACGCTCACGCCGATCTGGTCGGCGCGCTCGCTGATCGTGTTCAGGAGCTGCGACACCTCCTCGCCCCGGGGCACCAGCTCCTCGAGCCGCTCGATGTGACGCTCGAACGCCGTCAGCCGCTCCTCCAGCTGACGACTCTGCGGCGCCCGCATCCGCGCCTGCGCGTTCCGGGTCTCGAGGCTCTCCAGCCGCGTCTCCATCGCCGTCAGCTCCTCCACGTACGTCCCGTGCAGGAAATACCAGTACGCGAAGAGCGCCAGGAGCGGGACCAGCCCGATCAGCAGACGCCGCTGCTGGGCCGGATCGTCAGGGAGTCCCAGAGCCATTGCTCGCCTCCACGGCCGCGGTGGTGTCCGGTCCTTCACTTTCGAAGAGCGGTACTGTTTCCACCACATCCAGCGGCGGAACTTCGTAGCTCCCCGAAAGAGCGAAGTTGTTCACGATCTTCGTCGGGTCGCCCCCGAGCTGCGCCTGCTCGCTGTCGATGAGCTGGATGTTGCGCAGGAAGGGCGAGGCCTCCAGTGCGTCCATGAAGCGGGTCAGCGCCGGCAGGCTCCCGGTGCGCCCCACGATCTGGAACTCGGGCGAGGTACCGCCGCTCCCGACCTGGTCGATGGATTCCAGCCATGTGAACGGGGGCAGCGCACGGCTCACCTCGTCCAGGATGTGGGGCCAGACGTAGCGGCCCGCGTCGATCTCCTGGATCATCTGGAGCTTCTGCGCGATGGTGTCCTGGCGTGCCCGCAGACCTGTCTGCGTCTCGATGATCCGGGCGTAGCGGGCCGAGTCGGCCGCGGCCTCGTCGAGGCTCACCCGCGTGTCGGCCATGTCGCCGCGCACGCCGAAGAAGAGCCACAGCCCCACCAGCGGACCGATGATCCAGGCCGCCACGATGAAGGCCATCATGCGATCGAAATCGGGCAGGGAGGAGGGCAGCTCGAACGGCAGGGCGGCCCCGGCCTTCCGCTTCTTCCGCTTCTTCTTCTCCGTACCCGGCAGGAGGTTGATCTCGATCATGGTCGCCTCACGCGCTCCGCATGGCGAGGCCGACGGGCAGCATCAGCATCGGCGCCAGCTCGTCCACCGCCACCTCCAGGTTCACTTCCGGCCTGACCGCGACGCGCTCGAGCGGATTGGCCATGTGCGTGGCCACACCCAGGCGTTCGCCCAGGGCCGCCACCACGCCGGGCACCCGTGCGCCCCCGCCCGACAGGTAGACCTGCTCGACGCCTTCCCCGCCGGACTGGGCGGTGATGAAGGCGATGGCCCGCTCGATCCCGACCGCGAGCTCGTCGACCCGCTCGGCCACGAACGACTCCAGGTCCGGCACGTCTTCGCGGCCCTGGATCACGTCCTCGGCCCGCTCGGCGGTCAGGCCTCGCTCGCGCTGGAGCGCTTCCCGGATCCGTCGGGAGCCGAACGGGATGTCCCGCACGACGATGGGGACGCCCTCGTCCAGGATGTTCACGTTCGACGTTTCATGGCCCACGTTCACCAATGCCACCATACCGGCCATGCTGTCGGGATAGCTCCGCTCGAAGGCGTTGTGCAGCGCGAAGGCGTCCACGTCGATGATGGCCGGCGTCAGCCCCGCGTCGGCCAGGAGCGTGAGCCGGTTCTCGATCAGCTCGCGCTTGGCCGCGACCAGCAGGACCGACATCTGCGGGGCCGTGCCGTCGGGGTCCAGGATCTGGAAGTCGAGCTGGACGCTCTCCATGTCGAACGGCACGTGCTGGTGCGCTTCCCAGCGGATCAGCTCCCGCGCTTCGGCGTCGTCCATCCGATCCATCTGGATCTTCTTGATGATCACGTCGTGCCCGCCCACGGCGGCCACGACCTCCTCCTTCCTCAGCCCGACCTCGTCCACCACCGAGCGGATGGTCTCGGCCACGAGGACGGGGTCCATGACCTCGCCCTCGACGATGGCGTCGGCGACCAGCGGGCTCGTGGCGATCCTGGTGATCTCGGGATCCCCCTTCGAGTGATCCATGACCACCAGCTTCACGAACCCGCTGCCGATGTCCAGGCCCGCCGTGACCTTGCTCCGGCCGAATAGTCCCATGCGTCAGGATCCGTTGGTAGCGGGGGAGGGCGTTGTGGCGGAACGCTTTAGGTTACCGACCCCCCCAGGGCGTGTCAATACGCGGGTGAGGCTCACAGCGGCGCCCGGGTCATGGCCGTGAAATCGAGCCACGACCGCGAGTTGATCAGCTCCGGTGCCAGCGCCGCGTTGAACGCGTTGTTCACCCGGCAGCGAGAATACTGGACGAGGGAGTTCCCCGTCGTGATGCTCTCCGAGTCGAGCTCGCCGTCGCCCTTCACGATCACGCTCCCCTCGAAGTGGTTCCCGGTCCCGGACGTCCGCAGAGAGCCCTTCACGATCACCACACCGTAGAAGTCGAAGTTCCCCGAGGCGTTGAGGTCTCCTTCCACGATCAGGATCCCCTGACCGGTACCGGTCTTCAGGTGCAGGTCGCCCTTGGCGTGGATGATCGGGAAGTGGCGGCCGCAGGGGCCCTGGAGCGTCTCGTCGCCCCAGTTGCTGCGGACGGACGTGTCGCAGACCTGGTTCCCCTCCTCGTCCGTGTACGTGGCGGGACCCATCCCGTTCTCGCTATCTCCCGCCTCGTAGACGTTCGTGGCCTGCGCGATCAGGTCCTCGAGGTGCACGCTCCCGAAGTCGCTGAGCCTGGTCGTGTCGAGGCTGGTTTCCTCGGCCACGTCCGGCTCGCCGAAGATCTCCGAGCTGCCGCCCGACGAGATCAGCGATGCGTCCACGGCCGTTACGCCCGCGACGGTCGCTCCGGGAGCGCAGTTGGGTCCGCCCGTGTCGTCGCCGCGGATCTGCGAGTTCCCCTTCGCGGTGAGTCCACCGAAAATCGAAAGGGCCGAGTGGTACGGCATCTCCGCCGTCGTGATCCGCACGACGCTGCCGAGCTGGCGGCGGGCCGTGCGCAAGCCCTGCGTCACGCTCCCTTCGGAGCTTACGAGGTACAGGCGGTTGCCGAGCGGCCGGACTCCCAGGGCATACGTTCCCAGCGTGTCACCGCCGACCAGGACCGCCGAATCGGGGAACACCTGCGGATCGGTGATCATGGCCAGCACGTCGTTGGTCCAGGTTCCCAGCGCCTTCTCGATGCCGTACTCGGCCACGTAGAACGCCTGGGATGCCAGGTCGGAGCTGGTGCTGATCCGGTTCTCCTGCGACGAGGCGTAGAACCCGCCGGTGACGATGGCACCGATCACGATCATGGTGAGCAGCGCCACCGGGAGCGCGAAGCCGTCGCGAGTCGTCCTCATTCTGTTCAGCATCCTGGCCTCCGGCGGCGATTTCGGCTTGCTTCAGTTATTGCGCAGGTAGAGGGTCGAGTTCACGACCGCCGTATCGACGCCGCTGCCGCCCGGGGGGGCGGTCCTCAGCGTGATCTCGATGCGGGCGACCTGGCCCGGGTCCGACGTGGGCTGATCGGTGTCGTCGTAGTACGAGAGCTCGAGCCCGCGGCCCGGAGGCGCGAGCCCGACCACCAGGTAGTCCCTGCGGTCGCCCTGCACCCGGCCGAGCCCCCAGCCGAGATCGCCGAAATCATAGAGGCCGTAGGTGACCCATTCGTACCCGCGTATGGGGCTCCCCGCCGTGACGCTCGTCAGGTCCTGGGTTTCCAGCTTCAGCAGCTGGAGCGGGACACCCGGCCACCGGTCGAGACACGTGGCGTCGTGATCCTCCTGGGCCGACGTCACCACGGTGTCGTCCCATTCATCGTCCGCGCCGGTATCCGGGTTCCCCTCCACGAACAGGAGCACGCCGTCGCCCTCCACGAACGGGTCGCCGAACGAGTGGACGAGCGCCCACTTTTCGTTGTTGTGGAGCGTACAGATGAAGCCCAGCTTGCGCTGCGCCCGGAACCGGAGCTCGTCCGAGTCGATCGTGGCGAAGTCCGTCCCGCCGATGGCGTCGCCGCCGATGGAGCCGACCTCGCGGAGCTCGGATTCGAGGATCCCCAGGCCCGTGCGCAGCGTCTCCTGGTCGTCCATGACCCCGCGGGCCGCCGCGAAGCTCTTCTCCTGCACGATGAGGGTCTCGTAGACCACGCCGAGGGTCAGCGCGCCGAGCACCGTCACGATGAGGAGCTCGACCAGGGTGAACCCGCCACGGTGTGAGTTCTTCATGGCCTCCTCGCCTGGCTGATCACGAACGTGTCGGCGACCTCCAGGGCGAACCCGTCTTCGCGGTAGCCCGGCCCCACCGCCACCAGGTGGACCCGCTTCAGGCGATCCCCGGCCGGGGTGACCGCGCAGCGGATCGTGAAGTTCGGGCTCGGGCTGTACTGCTCCTGGCAGAACCCCTCCAACCCGTCCCACGCGGTGCCCCGGATCTGTTCGGACACGTCCCGGATCGCCGCGACCCGCTCGCTCCGAAGCTCGGAAGCCCGGACCTGCGCCATGACGTAGCCCGTGGACATCCCCAGTGCGAGGATGCCGAAGCTCAGGATCATGAGCGCCACGATGATCTCGATGAGTGAGAAGCCGGCCCGTCGGGTTCCGTTCGTCATAGTGGCTCCACGTGTCCCACCGGCGTGATCCGGGCCGACACGGTGTCCCCACCGTTCGCAGACACGATGTCCACGTCGACAGGGAGGTAGCTTCCATGCTCGCAGCTCGGGTGCGCGTAGCCCTGGGGGAGATAGCAGATCTTGAGCGGCGCCGGCGTGCCGTCGATCAGGAGGTCGCCCCGGATGTCGCCGTCGTGGAAGCCGGTCACCTCCAGCGTGTCCGTCCATGAAGCCGACCCCACCTGCTCGCCCGCCATGACGAAGATCGAATCTCGGTAGATCCGGATCATCATCACCACGACCTCGCCCCGCTCCACAGCCGCGGCCCGGGCCCGCGCTGCCGACATCACCAGCGCGCTCCGGGCATTCATCGCGTTCCGTCGGTCTATGTATCCCTTGAACCGAGGTACGGCGATCCCGGCCAGCAGGCTCCCGACCAGAACCACTATCAGCAGCTCGATGGTCGTGAAGCCCGCACGACGCCGAAGCGTGTTCCGCCGCTGGCCCTCGCCGTGGGTCACTTTCGTGCCTCCAATGTGAACGTTGGACGGGCGGGAGAGGTGAGCCCCTCGTTCCGGGGCCCCGTGCGAAGCCCGTCACAGGCGCCGGGAACATACGAGATCCGTGCCGCAGCGGAACCCGGCGGGAACACACCCGAATGTCGGCACACAGGGGGCTCCGCCAGCGCCAAATTGTGGGCCGACCCGATACTTTTTTCGCCTCCTTTCCCGGCATCAGAATGTGGGGACCCACCAGCGTGCCGGGGGGCGGAAGGCGCGGTCGAGGGCGGGCGCGGCGAGAGCGTGGAGAAGAGCGCATTGGTTTCGGACGACCGTGCCTCTCCGGATCCGGACGGACCCGGCCCGGACGGCTCCTTCGACCCGACTACCGTCCTCGATGATCAGCGTTACCCGGACGACGACCAGTCCCTCGAAGCGGGCGCCGTTGGTTATGCGGAGATCGCCATGGACGACCAGGACGCCGCGGCCGATCCCGCCGTCGACCGTCAGGGGCGAAGGGGAGTGAATGAGGGGGAGAAGGTCGTGACAGGGGTGAGCGGCGTCATCGGTTCCCCAGTTGCCGGGTCCGGGCGCGCATCGCCGCTCCGAGACGCTCGGCTCGGGGGTGACGACAGGGCGATCCGGCCGGGCGGTGGCCAGATCGTCGACCCGTGAGGTCGCGAACGGGTCGGGCGCAGGCGGGCCGGGTGGCTCGGCCAGCGCGATGGCGGGCGACCCGATGATGGTCGTTGCTGCGTCGGGTGCCACGACCGGTGCCAGGAGGCCGGGCGATGCGGACGGACACGAGCTCGATAGGGCGACCGTCGCCTCCTCGAGCTCCACCCGTCGTTCCGCGGCAACTGCGGCGGGGAAGGCGCGGGCGAGTCGAGCGGGATCGAGGGTGCGGACCAGGAGCCCGGCCCGGCCCGAGGCGCGGTACGGCGCCGGCGCGCTCGAGTCCGTCCATATTGCGCGCACGAGATAGAGCGTACTGTCGAGGCGTGCGATCTCGATACGCGCTCCCCCGGCCCCGGCATCGCGGCGGGAGCCGACCGGGATGGTCGCGTAGACCCGGGTCGACCAGCTGTCGACGACGTCGAGGGCCGCGGCCTCCGCCCGCCGGCTCGCCTGTACGCGCCTTGCGGCGGCCCCGGCGACGGCCGTCTCGCGCAACCCCAGGCTCATCACGCCGAGGCCGAGAAGGGAAAGCGTCATGACCAGGAGTAGTGATAGGAGGAGCGCGAATCCGGGTGATCGGCTCATGGCGGGCTCGGGTTCGCCAGGTGGATGCGGGCCGTTTGCTCGCGGGTGGCCAGGCGGGGAACGGCCTCATGCTGGAGCAGCAGGCGGAGTACGACGCGCGCCGAGCCGTGCTCGATGGCGGCGTGGTCGAGAATGGCTTCCGTAAGCGGCTGGCGCCCACCCGCGCCGCGGCGGTAGCGCAGCGCGTCCCCGACCAGGTGGTATGCGCCCGTCTCGAATACCATCGCCAGCCCGGCGCCTCTGCCCGGCTGCCGCTCCAGCTCCAGGCGCAGGCCGCCGCCGCAGGCGGTATCGGTGGCCACGGACTCGAGCGCGTACGGTGTGCCGCCCGTGGACCGTTCCCCCAGCAGAAGAACGGAGTCCTTGTCCGGCTCCGGCCTCCGGATGCCGGCGTACCGCACCACCACCGTCCGATCGGCCGACGTGCAGACCTGGCCGCCACCGCGGATGGCGCGGAGTCGAACGGAGTCGCCCCCGACGGACCGGTCCGCCGGGGCGAGGAACCGGAGCTCCCCTCCCAGGACCACCGAAGCGGTGCGGAGCGCCTCGGACACCCGCGCCCGATCCTGGCTCACGGCCACCAGCCGACCCTGGGCGGCTGCGAAGCCCGCCACGGCGGCCAGCACGAAGGCGAACAGCCACGAGACCAGGACCAGCTCGGCGAGCGTCGTCCCCGCGCGCGGCTTCATGGGCTCCCGTCCGGCAGTACGGGGATACCCGATACCGACCGACCGTGCAGCGTCGAGACGACTCCGCCGTCCGGCCGGAGCACCGTCACCGTGAGCCGACCGTCGTCGTGCGCGCGCCACTCGACGCGCAGGCCGTCCACCTCACCGCTTCCGGACGTCGGGGCCGCACAGGCTACGAGGGAATCCAGGGTGGCGGCCGCCAGATCGACCGCGCGCTGCCGGGCCACCGCGTCCCCCGTCCAGCGGGCTCCCAGGATGGTGGACGCGCTCACGGCGGCCACGCCCACCCCGAGGAAGGTCACGGCGACGATCAGCTCGGGCAGCGAGTGGCCTCGCCTGAGGCCTCCGTCCCCGGTCACCACCGGCGCACCCGCCCGTAGGCGCTCACGGTGAGCCCGGCCTCCGCGGCGTGCCGCCGGATCCGGATCGTGCGACTGGCGATGCGGCCGATCCCGAGGGCGTCGTAGCGGAGGAGGACGGGCTGGTCGGTCCCGACGTCGATTTCCACCCGATAGCGGCGCGCCAGGTCCGTCGCCGGGCCCCTCGCGCCCGCCGGGCCGAGGATCTCGAAGCGCGCGGTTGCCGGGTCGAGGACCAGGGTGGCCCCGCCGGCGCTGGCGGCGGCCATGCGGGTCCAGGCGAGGGCGCCGGCGAGCTCGTCGCGGGCGGCGTGAACGGCGGCGTCGTCCAGCCACCGACCGGCGGTGGGCATGGCGATGCCGAGGAGCCCTCCAAGGATCAGGAGGACGAAGAGCAGCTCGATGAGGGTGTAGCCGTGCGTTCTCATGGCGCCACGGTGGCCCCGGATCCGGGGCACTGCCATGGCGGGTCGGGACGACTTCTACTCGAGGCCGTAGTCGCGGATCTTGTACAGGAGTGCGCGGGAGCTCAGCTCGAGCAGCTCGGCGGCCTTCGTGCGGTTCCCGCCGGTCCGCTGGAGCGCCTTCTGGATCAGGCGCCGCTCGAGGACGGCGCCCTGCTTCTTCACCGACAGCTCGTCCTCGCCCAGCTCGCCGCCCTCCAGCGGCCGGACGGGCAACTGGACGTGGTGCGGCAGGTCGTCGACGCCGATGCGGGGCCCGTCGGCCAGGACCATGGCCCGCTCGATCACGTTCTCCAGCTCGCGCTGCAGGTCAAGCTCCTCCGCACGCTCCAGGAGAACGAGGTCCGGCGGCTC
>JBKGZE010000053.1:0-9421 GCA_046545735.1 Gemmatimonadota bacterium
GTTTCCAGCCCGTCCAGCCCCGGGTGGTAGACGACGCGGGCGCCGGCCTGGCGCGCGGCGCTCACGACCAGCTCGCCCGTCACCCCCTCGATCGGCGCCTCCCGGGCGGGGAACACGTCGGTGACCCAGACCACGTCGGCCGCCGCGAGTGTCCGGCCGAACGCGCGCCAGTGGTCCCGCGTCCGGCTGTACAGGTGCGGCTGGAACACGGCGACCAGGCGTCGGCCGGGGTAGCGGTCCCGGGCCGCGGCGAGCGTCACCTCCACCTCCGTGGGGTGGTGCGCGTAGTCGTCGATCACCACCACGCCCCCGGCCTCGCCCAGCAGCTGGAACCGCCGGGCGACGCCGTGGAAGCGCGCCAGGCCTCGCCGTACGGCTTCGGCGTCGGCGCCCAGGTGCAGCGCCACCGCCAGCGTCGCCAGGGCGTTCTGGACGTTGTGGGCTCCCGGTACCCCCACCCGGAACTCGCCCAGCGACTCCGCGCCGCGCCGTACCTCGAAGCGGGTGCCGTCCGGCTCGGTCGAGAGTTGGGTCGCCCGCAGATCCGCCTCGTCGCGGAGCCCGTACGTGAGCACGCGGTGCCCCGGCAGCCGCTCGACCAGCTGTGCCGCCCCCGGGTCGTCGGCGCAGACCGCGATCAGTCCGTCCGGCGGGGTCGGGGCGAGGAATCCGACGAACGCCTCGTACAGGGCGTCGAGGTCCCCGTACACCTCCATGTGGTCGGGCTCGATGGTGGTCACCACGGCGATCGAGGGCCGCAGCGCCAGGAACGACCGGTCGTACTCGTCCGCCTCCACCACGAAGAGGTCCCCCCCGGCCCGCAGCCCGCCGCGCCACTCGGGCATGCGGCCGCCGACGAACGCCGTGGGGTCGAGTCCCGCCGCCTCCAGCACGGTCGCCACCATCCCGGTGGTGGTGGTCTTCCCGTGGGTCCCGGCCACGGCCACCACGCGGCCGGGGTTCACCAGCGCGCCCAGCGCGGCGGCGCGCTTGAGCACCGGGATGCCCCGGGCGCGGGCCGCCGCCAGCTCGGGGTGGTCCGCCGGCACCGCCGAGGTCACCACCACGGCCCGTGCCGCGGCGACGTGCGACGGGTCGTGCCCGTGCGCCACCTCCACGCCGGCCTCCCGCAGCGCCGGGGGCGCCGAGGCCGGCTTCGTGTCGCACCCGGTGGCCTGGCCGCCCGCGCGGGCGACGTACTCGGCCAGCGCCGACATGCCGGCGCCGCAGATCCCCATGAAATGGATCGGTCCCTCCTTCGAGAGCCGGAGCAGGTCCAGCCCGGCCGCCTCCGAAGCCGGCACGAACGAGCGGGTGTTCATCGGCCCTCCATCATCCGAAGGAGGTCCCCGGCGATCTCGCGGGCGGCGTCCGGCTTCGCCCGCTCGCGCGCCCGCTCCGCCATTTGCCCGCGGCGGGACTCGTCGGCCGCCAGTCCGACCAGCTCGGACCACAGCCGCTCCGGCCGCGCTTCGCTCTCGAGGAGCGCGACCGCGGCGCCGAACGCTTCGAGCGCCCGGGCGTTGTGCGTCTGATGGTCGGCCGCCGCGGTGGGCAGGGGGACGAGGATCGACGGGACCCCCCACGCCAGCAGCTCGGCCGTCCCCATGGCCCCCGCCCGGGAGATGGCGATGTCCGCCGCCGCCAGGGCCAGGGGCATCTCGTGGATGTAGCCGAGGCGATGGACCCACCCGTCCACCCCGAGCGGCGCCAGCCGGGCGTTCACGCCGTCCAGGTGCGCCGGCCCCGTCGCCCACAGGATCTCCAGCGACGACGGCCGCTCCAGCTGCCCGGCGGCGACCCGCTCCAGCGCACCCAGCAGGGCCTCGTTCACCGCGCGCGCCCCCTGGCTCCCGCCCACCACCAGCACCACGGTGGAGTCGGGGTCAAGCTCGAAACGGGCGCGGGCGGCGACCGGCTCCACGTCCCTGGCGGGCGGCTGGATCGGGTTGCCGTGCGCGCAGATGGCCGTGTTCTTTCCGGGCCGCAGGTGACGCTCCGCCTCCGGGAAGCCCAGGTGGACCTGACGGGCGAAGCGGCTGAGCCAGCGGGTGGTCAGGCCGGGATACGAGTTCTGCTCCTGGAGCGCGATCGGCACGCCCGTGAGCAGCGCCCAGCCGCACGCGGGACCGCTGGCGTACCCACCGGTGCCCACCACCAGATCGGGACGGGCCCGGAGCGTCAGCGCGGCCAGGCGCCACACGCTGGCGAGCATCGCGAACGGCAGCTTCCAGTTGCGCCAGACCCGGTCCCGGTGGATCGGCTGGAGGGGCAGGAGCCGGTGCGGCACGCCCTTCTCCGGCAGCACCCGGGCCTCGACTCCACGCCGGGCTCCCACGAAGATCGTTTCCACCCCGGGCCGGGCCTCCCGCAGCGCGGCCGCGATGTTCAGGGCCGGGTAGAGGTGTCCTCCCGTGCCGCCGCCGGCGAAGATCACGGTGCCGCTCACCGGGCGCTCCCCCGGGCCCGGGCGAGCGCCCGGTGCCGACGGTCGCTGGTCCGGGCCACGCTCATCAGGATCCCCACGGCCACCAGGCTCACGATCAGGCTGGACCGGCCGTAGGAGATGAATGGGAGGGTGACGCCGGTGGGCGGGACCACGGCGAGGTTGACCGCCATGTGGAGGAAGCCCTGGACCACGATGAGATTGGTCATCCCGACGGCCAGGAGGAACCCGAAGAGGTCAGTGGCGCCCCGGGCGATGCGGTAGCCGACCAGGGCGAACGCGATGAACAGCAGGCCGAGCAGGGCCACGCCCGCGAAGCCCCACTCCTCCCCGATCATGGCCAGGATGAAATCGTTGTGCGGCTCCGGCAGGAACCCGAACTTCTGCTGCCCGTGGCCGAAGCCCCGGCCGACGAGCCCGCCGCTGCCGAGGGCGATGAGCGACTGGTTGATCTGGTAGCCCAGGTCGGCGACGTGTTCACCGGGGGCCAGGAAGGCCGTGATCCGCTCCAGACGGTAGGCGACCCGTGTCACCTGCGACCACAGGAACGGCAGCGCGATCAGGATCAGGGCGATGAAGTGACCGGGCCGCGCGCCGCCGGCGTACGCCACGAGCGCCACCAGGATCAGCATCAGCGCGGCCGTGGAGAGGTCGGGCTGGATCAGCACCAGCCCGGACACGAGACCCCAGATCAGGAGCAGCGGGAGCAGCCCTTTGCTCAGGCTCTTGAGCCGGTCCTGCTTCTTCACGACCAGGGCCGCCGTCCAGACCAGGAGCGCGAGCTTGGCCACCTCCGACGGCTGGAGACCGACGGGCCCCAGCAGAAGCCACCGCCTGGCCCCGTTCGACCGCGGGGCCAGCGACTCCGTACCGGGCACGACCACCACCATGAGCATGACCGCCGCCACGACCAGGATCGGCCAGGCCAGCGAGCGGAGCCGGCGGTAGTCGAGCTGCGCGGCCAGCACCAGCCCCACCATCCCGATCACCGCGCCCGACATCTGGCGGAGCAGGAAGTGGTGAGGCGCGAGGCCCTGCGCCTGGGCCATGACGGCGCTGGCGCTGTAGACCATCACCAGGCCGACCGACACCAGGGTGGCCGCGAGCGCGAGCACGGCCCCGCTCTCCCAGCCGCTGCCGAGCCGGCTCGGGTCCTGCACGGCGCGCTCCGTCGGGTAGACGGGGCTCGCCGCCGATGGCGCGCCCGGCAGCACGGCGACGCCGAACCTAGCCACGGCCCACCCCCGATGCGGCCAGCTCCTCCGCCAGCCGCACGAACTGACGACCGCGATCCTCGTAGTCGCGGAACATGTCGAAGCTGGCGCAGGCCGGCGCGAGCAGCACCACATCGCCCGGCTCCGCCAGCTCCCGGGCCCGCCACACCACACCACGGAACGGCCCCGCCCGGGTCTCCACCGGAACCCGGTCGCCCAGCTCCCGCTCGATCCGGTCCGCGGCCTCCCCGAACGCCACGATCGCCCGGACCCGCCCGGCCACGGCATCGGCCAGGCCGCCGTAGCTCTCGCCCTTCTCCCGGCCGCCCAGAAGGAGCACCGTCGGCCGGTCCATGCTCTCGATGGCGACCCGGGCGGACGCCACGTTCGTGGCCTTGGAGTCGTTCACCCAGAGGATCCCGTCCGCCTCCGCCACGGGCTCCAGCCGGTGCCGCATCGGGGGAAAGGTCCGGAGCCCGTCGCGGAGGGCGGGCGGCTCGACGCCGGCCGCGTGGGCGGCCAGCGCCGCTGCCAGCCCGTTCGCGTGGTTGTGTCGGCCCAGGAGCTGGATCTCCTCGGCGTCCACCAGGGCGTGCTCCTCGAGCCCGAAGCGGAGGCGGAGCCTGCCGGACGGGTCCACCCAGCCGCCCGACTCGCCGACGGCGGGCTCGCTGGCCACCTGGAAGAACAGGCGTCGACCGGGCGCGCTGCCCGCCAGCCCGAGGACCGCCTCGTCCTCGGCGTTCAGCACCCACGTGTCCTCCCGACGCGCGTTGTCGAACAGGTGGGCCTTGTCGGCGTAGTAGCTCGCGACATCCGGGTACCGGTCCAGGTGGTCCGGCGCGAGGTTCGTCACCACCCCCACGGCGGGGGCGAAGCGGTCGATGCGCCCGAGCTGGTAGGAGCTGGCCTCCACCACCACCCACTCCGGCGGCGGCTCCCGCAGGGCCACCTCGCTCAACGGCGTGCCGATGTTCCCGGCGGCCACGGCGTCGATCCCGGCCGTGCGGAGGATGTGGGCCGCCCACGCCGTCACGGTCGTCTTCCCGTTCGTGCCGGTGGTGGCGATCACGGGCGCATCCAGGTGGAGCGCCGCGAACTCCAGCTCACTCGTCCACGGCACGCCGGCCAGACGGCTGTCGCTCAGGATCGAGGCGGTCGGCGGCACGCCAGGGCTGACCACGATCAGGTCACATTCTGCCAGGCGCTCGACGCTGTGGTCCCCGGTCTCCGCCTCTCCACCCAGACGACGGATCTCCGACGCGGCTTCTCGCAGCTCGTCGGCATCGCCGGCGTCGCTCGCGAACACGGCGCTCCCCGAAGCCAGCGCCAGCTTGGCCGCCGCCCGCCCGCTCCGAGCCAGTCCGATCACCCCCACGCGGCCCGGCGTCATCGGATCTTCAGGGTGCTGAACGCCATGAGCGCGCACAGGATGCCCAGGATCCAGAAGCGGATGATGACCTTGCTCTCCGCCCAGCCGCGCCGCTCGAAGTGGTGGTGGAGCGGGGCCATGGCGAAGACGCGCCTGCCCGTCCCCGTGCGCGCGGCGCTCCAGCGGAAATAGCCCACCTGGAGGATCACGGACACGGCCTCCAGCACGAATACGCCCCCGACCAGGACCAGGAGGAACTCCATGTTCAACAGGATGGCGGCCGTGCCGATGGCGCCGCCGAGCGCCAGCGAGCCGGTGTCTCCCATGAACACCTCGGCCGGGTGCGCGTTGAACCAGAGGAATCCCAGGGCGGCCCCCGCCAGGCCGGTGCAGAAGATGGTGAGCTCCCCGGCCCCGGGGATGTAGGCGAGGCCGAGATAGGCGGAGGTGTCGACCCGGCCGATGACGTACGCGAAGATGCCGATCGTGGCCGCGGCGATGGCGGACAGCCCGGCGGCCAGCCCGTCCAGGCCGTCGCTCAGGTTGACCGCATTCGAGCTCCCCGTCACCACCAGCATGACCCACGGTACGAACGCCCACCAGAAGAAGTCGACGTGCCACTCGGCGAAGAACGGCACCATGGTCCACGTCGGGTTCTCCATGATGGGAAGGGTGAGGAGGGCGACGGCCACCAGCAGCCCGATGAGCCCCTGCCCCACCAGCTTGTACCTGGCCACCAGCCCATCGGGCCGCTTCTGCACGACCTTCAGGTAGTCGTCGATGAAGCCGAGCGTGCCGGTCCAGAGCAGGACCACCAGCGCGATCAGAACGTTCGGCGACGTCAGGTTGGCCCAGAGAAGCGTCGAGACGGCGGTCGCCACGATGATGAGCACCCCGCCCATGGTGGGCGTGCCGGCCTTCGCCAGGTGCTCCTCCGGCCCTTCTTCCCGCACCACCTGCCCGACCCGGAGCTGCTGCAGGCGGGCGATGATCCAGGGGCCGAAGAGGAACGAGAGGACCAGCGCCGTCGCCGCGGCACCGGCCGCCCGGAACGTGATATAGCGGAAGAGGTTGAAGATGATGTGGAACTCGGACAGCGGCGCCAGGAAATGGTAGAGCATGTCAGCCGACCTCCCCCGGCTCGCCGAATCGCTCCTCGAGCCGTGGCATGAGCTCCTCCAGCGCCACGCCCCGCGAGCCCTTGAGCAGCACCACCTCGTCGCCGCGCAGGCGGTGGAGGAGCGGCTCGACGGCGGCGGCCGTGTCCGGGACGGTGATCAGCCGGTCGCCCATCGCCTCCCGGAGCGGCTCGAACGCCGGCTCGAACAGCCCGACCGCCACCACCAGGTCCACGTCCGCCCCGGCCACCCGGGCCGCCGCCTCCCGGTGGAGCGCCTCGCTGCGGGCCCCGAGCTCCAGCATCGACCCGACCACGGCCACCCGTCCGCCGCGCCGGGGCATGGCCACCAGCGTGTCCAGCGAGGCGGCGAGGCTCGCCGGATTGGCGTTGTAGCAGTCGGCCACCACCACCAGGTCGCCGTAGCGGTAGGTCTCGCCGCGCATGCCGGGCGCCTCGATCGTGGCCAGGGCGGCCACGGCCTCGTCCGGGTCGACCCCCCACTCCGCCCCGATCGCCAGCGCGATGAGGGCGTTCCGCGCGTGGACCCGACCGCCGAACGGGAGCGATACGTGGCGGCCCTGCCAGTCGAACCGGACACGCCCGTCCTCGTCGATCCGGAGGTGGTCCGCCCGGAAGTCGGGGTCGGCCCGGTCCGTCCAACCGACCACACGGACGCGACGGGCCAGGGAGCGGGCCCGTTCCGGCAGCGCGTGCGGCTCCTCGGCGACGATGGCGAGCCCACCCCGCTGCGTCCGGGAGAGGAGCGAGGTCTTCTCGCGCAGCACGCCCTCCACGGTGCCGATCCCCTCCAGGTGTCCCTCCGCCACGGCCGTGACCACCGCGATCTCGGGCTCCACGATCTCGGCCAGCCGCGCGATCTCGCCAGGCACGTTCATCCCGATCTCCACCACCATGGCGCCGGCGTCATCGGGGGCGGCCAGGAGCGTCAACGGCGCGCCCACCAGGTTGTTGAGATTGGCCGCCGTGGCGTGCGTCACGTAGCGGGTGGCGAGGACCGCGCGGGCCATCTCCTTCGTCGTCGTCTTGCCGTTGGTGCCGGTGATGGCCACCACCCGCCCGTCTACCTGGCGACGCCGGTGGCGGCCGAGACGCCCCAGCGCCGTCAGGGTGTCCGGAACGAGGTAGTACCGGAGGGGCGGCGCGTCGTCCGGGACCCGGTCCACCACGGCTCCCCGGGCCCCCTGCGCGCGGGCCTTCCCGAGGAAGGCGTGTCCGTCGAAGTTCTCCCCCCGCAGCGCCACGAAGAGCGCCCCCTCCTCCAGGGTGCGGGTGTCGGTGCTGACGGATGAGTACAGGGGTGCGCCCGCGCCCCCCCCGTTCCGCCGGTCCACCGGGAGCGCCAGCTCCAGCGCGGCCAGCACCTGGTCATCCGTCCAGCGGCTCATCCCGCCGCTCCTCTCGCCTCGTTCCATTCCCGCACGACGTCCCGCTCGTCGAACGGGATCGGTTCGGTGCCCACGACCTGGTAGGTCTCGTGACCCTTCCCGGCCAGGAGCACCACGTCCTCGGGCCCGGCCAGCTCGAGCGCGCGGCCGATGGCCGCTCGCCGGTCCGTGATCCGCTCCAGCGCCGCCCCGCCCTGCCCCGCGCCCTTCAGGATCGCGTCCACGATCGCGTCCGGGTCTTCCGTGCGCGGGTTGTCCGAGGTCACCACGGCTACGTCGGCCAGCCTCGCCGCCACCTCGCCCATCAACGGGCGCTTCCCGGGATCCCTGTCCCCGCCGGCGCCGAAGACCACGATCACGCGGCCGGGCGTCACCGCCTGCACCGTCTCCAGGACCCGCTCCAGGGCGTCGGGCGTGTGGGCGTAGTCCGTGATCACGCGGCAGGGCCGCTGCGCGATCTGCTCGAGTCGGCCCGGCACCTGTGGCGCACGGCCCAGCTCGTGGACCACCGCCTCGAGCTCCATTCCGAGGGCCAGACACGTGGCGGCCCCCGCCAGCGCGTTCTGCACGTTGTACGCCCCCAGCAGCGGCAGCCGCACCCGGGCGTCGCCGCGTGGTGTGACCAGCCGGAACACCGTGCCCGCGAGCGACGGGCGAACGTCGCGGGCCACGATCTCGGCCGTGCCGGCGCCGCGCCCGCTCTCGAGTGCGTAGCGGAGCGCGGCCGGCGCCCGCCGCTCCAGGCCGTCCCACGCCGGCTCATCGGCGTTCAGGATCGCGGTCCCGTCGGCGGCGAGCAGGTCGACGAACTCGCGCTTCGTGGCCCGGTACCGCTCGAAGGAGCCGTGGTAGTCCAGGTGGTCGCGGGTCAGGTTCGTGAACACCGCCGCGTCGAATCGGAGCGCGTGCACCCGGCTCTGGTCGAGGGCGTGGGAGGAGACCTCCATGGCCACCGCCTCCACGCCGTGATCGACGAACCGGCGCATGGTGGTGGCCATGCCGACGGGCCCCGGCGTGGTCAGGGTCTCGGTCCCGGGGAGGGGGATTCCGCCCTGCGTCACCGCGCCCACCGTCCCCAGGGAGGCCGCGCTCCAGCGGGCACCAAGGAGGTGCCGGAGGACCCAGACCGTCGTGGTCTTGCCGTTGGTCCCCGTAACGCCCGCCAGCACCAGATCGGTGGCCGGCCGCCCCATGATCTCGTCCGCGGCCACGGCCGCCGCCGGTCGCGCGGCCGTGACCAGCACCTGCGGCACGTCCACGTCCACCGGGCGCTCCACGAGCAGCGCGACGGCGCCGGCCTCCACGGCCGCGCCGGCGTACGCGTGCCCGTCGGCGGCGTAGCCGGTCCAGGCGCAGAAGAGGTCGCCTTCGGTGGCGGTCCGGCTGTGGGCGGTCACGCCGTAGAGGAGCGGGTCCGCCGCGGGCGCCTCGCGCACGAGGCCCTCGCGGGACAGACGCTCCACGACGGTCGAGAGCGCGATCGGCCGCGGGGCCCGGGCGGTGGTCATCGGGCCGGGCCCAGCGTGAGGCGCACCACCGTACCGGGCCGCGCGAGCGTGCCGTGCTCCGGGGTCATGGATCGGACACGCCCCACACCGTCGACGTGGACACGGAACCCCGCCGAGTGCAGCGCGGACGCCGCCTCCCGGACGCTCTGCCCCGCCACGTCCGGGACGCCGCGCTCCCGCTCGACTCTCCGGGCGGGCGCACCCGCGTCCGTGCGGAAGACGTACGGCCCGGGCGACGGTGCCAGCCAGCTGCCCCCCCGGACCGGCGCGGGGCCGGGCGCCGGGTCCGGCACCGCTACGGCCACCGCCCGGCGGTCCAGCGGCGTGCTGCGAGCGGCGAGCGCGGCGGCGAGCG
>JBKGZE010000054.1:0-9339 GCA_046545735.1 Gemmatimonadota bacterium
GTCCCGGCCGGCGGCGCCGGTGCCGAGGGCGAGGAGGAGGCGGAGCACGCGGCTGGCGGGCACGGCGCCTCCGTCCACCCGAGCGAGGCCGAGGCGCCGAGCCTGCAGGAGGCGGGCGGCTTCGCCCCCGCCCCGGTGGGGGGTGCGCCACAGGACTACCCACCTCCGGGCACCCTGTACGGCGAGTACACGGAGACGCAGCCGCGGTGGGCCATGGCCGTGGACCTGGAGCGGTGCATCGGGTGCAGCGCGTGCCAGACCGCGTGCGTGGCGGAGAACAACATCGGGCTGGTGGGCCCCGAGCTGGTGGCGCAAGGCCGCCTGATCCAGTGGATGCGGATCGAGCGCTACTTCGAGGAGGAGGACGAGGTCGTCCACGAGATGGGCGGCGGCGCTCATCACCGGAAGGTGACGTTCCTCCCCATGATGTGTCAGCAGTGCGGCACCGCCCCGTGCGAGCCCGTCTGCCCGGTGTACGCGTCGTACCACACGCCGGACGGGCTGAACGGCCAGATCTACAACCGGTGCGTCGGCACCCGCTACTGCGCCAACAACTGCCCCTACAAGGTCCGGTATTTCAACTATTACACCTACGAGTGGCCGGAGCCACTCAACTGGCAGCTGAACCCCGAGGTGACGGTCCGCAGCAAGGGGATCATGGAGAAATGCACGTTCTGCGTGCAGCGGATCCGCGGGGCGGAGCACCAGGCCAGGGTCGAAGGCCGGCCTCTGCGCGATGGTGAGATCACGCCGGCGTGCGCGCAGACCTGCCCGGGCAACGCCATCGTATTCGGCAACATCAAGGACCCGGATTCGAGGGTGGCCCGGGTGGTGGAATCGAGTCGAGGGTTCCGCGTGTTCGAGGAGCTGAACACGCAATCGGCCGTGGTCTACCTGAAGAAGGTGACCGAAGACGGCGCGGAAGGGGGCCACTGATGCCGAAGGTGATCCGTTCCGAGACCCACCCGGACGTCGGGCGGTACGGCGAGGTCAACCGCGACGTCCTGAAGCTCCTGGGCAAGCCCGGGCGCGTCTACTGGATCCTCCTGGCCGCCGCCGTGGCCGCTGTGGGCCTCCTCGCCTTCGCCTTCATCACCCAGGTCTACCTCGGGATCGGGGTGACCGGGCTCATGAACCCGATCTCCTGGGGCGTCTACATCACGACCTTCGTCTTCTGGGTCGGGATCGCTCACTCCGGGACCCTGATCTCCGCCATCCTCTTCCTCTTCCGCGCGCGCTGGCGTCAGTCCATATACCGGGCGGCGGAGGCGATGACGGTCTTCGCCGTGATGACGGCCGGGCTCTTCCCCATCATCCACCTCGGGCGCCCGTTCATCTTCTACTGGCTCATCCCGTATCCGAACCAGCGGATGCTCTGGCCGAACTTCAAGTCCCCGCTGGTGTGGGACGTCTTCGCGATCAGCACCTACCTGATCGTGAGCGCGACCTTCTTCGTCATCGGGATGCTCCCCGACATCGCCGCCGCCCGCGATTCCACCACGGTATCCTGGCGGAAGAAGCTCTACACCGTTCTCAGCTTCGGCTGGCGCGGGAGCGGCCGGCAGTGGCTGCACTTCAACCGCGCGTACCTCTACCTCGCCGCCCTCGCCACCCCGCTGGTGCTCTCGGTCCACTCCGTGGTCTCCTGGGATTTCGCCATGAGCACCGTACCCGGGTGGCACTCGACGATCTTCGCCCCCTACTTCGTCGCGGGCGCGATCTTCAGCGGGTTGGCCATGGTGATCACGCTGCTGATCCCGATCCGCAAGATCTTCGGATTGGAGGCCTATTTCACCGAGAAGCACTTCGACGCCATGTCGAAGCTGATCCTGCTGACCGGGCTGATCGTCACCTACGCCTACGCCACCGAGGTCTTCCTGGTCTGGTACCACGGCGACCCGGCCCACGCCGAAGGCCAGTACATCGTGGCCGGGCTCTCGGGCAATTACTGGTGGTCGACGGCCATCATGCTCGTCTGCAACGCGGTGATCCCGCAGCTGCTCTGGTCGAAGAAGGTCCGCACCAGCATCCCCGCGCTGTTCGTGATCACGATCTTCATCAACATCGGGATGTGGTTCGAGCGGTTCGTGATCATCGTGAACAGCCTCGCGAAGGAGTACGAGCCGTGGCAGTGGAACGTCTACGAGCCGACCTGGGTCGAGATGGCCGTCATGGTGGGCAGCTTCGGCTGGTTCTTCATGTGGTTCCTCCTGTTCATGCGGCTCCTGCCGGCGGTGTCGGTGGCGGAGCTGAAGGAGGTGCTCCCGGCGCCGCGGCGGTGTCGAAGGGGCCGCACGGGCCACGACCGGGAGCTGACCGCCCGGCAGGAACCCGGTAGCGCCCGGGGGGAGGAGGAGCGATGAGCGGCGGACGCTACCTCGGCGTGTTCCAGGAAGTGGACACGGCCGTGCGGGCCATTGAGCGGCTGCGGGAGAGCGGGATGACGGACCTGGAGACCTACTCGCCGCTGCCGCAGCACGAGCTGGAGCACGCGCTGAACCGACCCCAGAGTCCCATCCGGCTGTTCACCCTGGTGGGCGCGCTGACCGGTACGGCCACGGGGTTCGCGCTGGCCATCTGGACCTCCCTGGACTGGCCGCTGATCACGGGCGGAAAGCCGATCATCTCGCTGCCCGCGTTCGTGGTGATCGCCTTCGAGATGACCATCCTCTTCGGCGCCCTCGCCACGGTGCTGGGGCTGATCATCAACGCACGACTGGGCGCGCCGGCGAAGGGCGTGGCGTACGACCCGTCGTTCTCGGCGGGCAACTTCGGCGTTCTGGTGGACGCGCCGGCGGAACGAGGCGCGGAGGCGCGCCGGATCCTGGAAGACGCGGGTGCAGTCGAAGTGCAGGCGTGGGACGGGGAGGTGAGCCGTGCGGGTTGACGTGAGGGCGGGGCTGCTGGCGGTCCTGGCCGTGGCCCTCCTGGGAATGGGCGGGTGCACCGAGGTGGAGAACGCCATGGCGCGCGTGGAGATGCTGAACTTCATGCGGGAGTCGCCGGCGTTCGACCCCTACGAGGCGCCCCGCAACGCGCCCCTGAACGCCGTCCCCCTGGAGGCGCCCGGCGGCAGGTGGGAGCCGCCGATCGAGTCGACGGAAGCGGCGCTGCGGGGCTGGGGCGACACCCTCACCAATCCCCTCGCGATGTCCGAGCCGGTGCTCGAGCAGGGCGCGGTCACATACCAGACCTACTGCGCGGTCTGCCACGGCGTGCAGGCCGAGGGGGACGGGCCGCTGGTGGGGCCGGGCAAGCTCCCGCTCGCCACGAACCTGCTGCTGCCCGCCACCGTCGAGCGCACGGACGGCTACATCTACGCGATCATCCGGGTCGGTCGCGGGCTGATGCCCGGTTACCAGCGGATCCGACCGGCCGAGCGGTGGGCGGTGGTGAACTACGTCCGCTACCTCCAGCAAGGCGGGGAGCCGATCCAGGTCGACCTCCCGGGTACGGTCCAGCCCGGGCGGGATCAGTTCAACACGATCCCGGCGACCACCGCCGGGTCCGACACAGCGGGGCAGGAGTAGCATGTCGCACGATATCGGCGAGCTGAAGGAGTATCCCGTCCGCCGCCTCGACGGAATGCCGCGGGGCGTCACGATCGGCGCCGCCATCCTCGTCGTGGCGGGCGCCCTCCTCTGGATCACCGGCCTTCTCGACGACGCCGACCGGGCCTGGAGCGCCTACGCCTACAACTGGATCCACTTCGCCGGCATCGCCCAGGGCGCCGTGCTGCTCGCGGCCGTCGTGACGCTCACGCGGGGCGTCTGGTCCCGGCCCATCCGCCGCATCGCCATCTCCTTCGTCGCGTTCCTGCCCATCGCCTATCTCGTGCTGTTCCCGCCGCTCCTCATCTGGGGCGCCGACCACTACTTCCCCTGGATCGACAAGGACCTCGGCGACCAGGGACTGTACCTGAACATGCCGTTCCTGGCCGCCCGCCACCTCGTCTTCCTGGCGCTGCTCCTGGTGATCTCGCTGGCGTTCGCCTACTGGCAGCTCCGCCCCGACGCCGCGCCCGCCCGGGACGCCGGTTTCCAGGGGCTCGACCGGCTCACCCGCGACTGGCGCGGCCAGGAAGAGGAGGAACGGAAGGCGCACGGGCTCCTCACGAAGCTGGCGCCCGCCATGGCCATCGTCTACGCCCTGGCCTGGAGCTTCGTGGCCATCGATTTCGTCATGTCCCTGGATACGTACTGGCTGAGCATGCTCATAGGGCCGTACGTCTTCATGGCCGCATTCCTGGGCGGGATCGCCGCGACCGCCGTCGCGACCCTCTTCTATCGACGACAGCTCGACCTCCACGAGTACATCGAGGGCAACAACCTCCACGACCTGGGCAAGCTATTCTTCGCGTTCAGCGTCTTCTGGGCCTACCTCTTCTGGTCCCAGTACATCGTGATCTGGTACGGGAACCTGCCCCACGAGCAGATCTTCCTGGTCGACCGGCTCCAGCCGCCGTACAGGACGCTCTCCATCGTCGTCTTCTTCGCACTCTTCGCCCTCCCCTTCTTCGCCCTGCTCGGCGTGAAGCCCAAGAAGACGCCCGGCATCATGGCCACCGTCGCCGGCCTCAGCCTCCTCGGCCTCTGGCTCGAACGCTACATCCTGATCTACCCCACGCTGTACCCGGACGTCGACACCGTGCTCTTCGGCTTCCCGGAGGTCGGCGTCGCCCTCGCCATGCTCGGCCTCCTCGTCGCCTCCCTCGCCTGGTTCGGCGCCCGCTTCCCCATGCTCCAGGTCTGGCAGCCCGCCACCGAGGTCGAGCTCCTCGGCGTCGAGAGGGAGGAGTAGCCCCGCCGCCCCGCCACCCGACACGGGGGACATGGGGGCCGGGGGATGTGCGGGCCGACGCTCGCTGGGGCTGGCCGGATCGACGGGGACCTGAGAACTTCCGCGGGACGTCCAGGCCCGTGTGCCCCCTGTTCCTCTGTGTCCCTGTGTGAGAAGAATGGTTGTCGAGCGCCCTGAATCGGACCTCCGCGAGCTGCTGGCCGAGAACGTCGTCATCGTGCTCACCGAGCCTCAGGACCGGGTGAACATCGCGGGGACGATCCGGGCGATGATGAACACGGGACTGCGGCGGCTGCGGCTGGTGAACCCGGCGGAGTGGGACGAGTACCGGATCGAGGGGATCGCCCACGGCTCGGAGATCGTGCGGGATCGGACCGAGTTCTTCGACACGCTCGAGGATGCCATTGCCGACGCGGTGGAGGTGGTGGGGACGACAGCGCGACGACGGGCGATGCGGCACCAGTGGGAGCATCCCCGGGAGGGCGCGGGGGAGGTGCTGGGGCTCGCGGCCGACGAGCGGGGCCCCGTCGCCATCGTGTTCGGGCGTGAGGACATCGGCCTGACGAACGAGCAGCTGGACCGGTGCGATCGGATCTGGACCGTCCCCACCGACCCCGCGCGGCCGTCGCTGAACCTGGCCCAGGCGGCCCTGCTGGTCTGCTACGAGCTGTGGCTGACGGGCCCCGGAAGCGAGAAGCCCCTCCCGCGGCCCCGGCGGCACGCCCCGCCGGCCACCACCGCCCATATCGAGGAGGTGTTCGACCACGTGGACCGCCACCTTCGAGCGGTCAACTTCTATCGGGGCGGGAAGAACCCAGAGGCCGTGCTGCGGACCCTGCGGGCCATCGTCCGCCGCGCGGGGGTCGACGAGCGCGAGGCCGAGCTGATCCGTGCCATCTCGGCGCGAAGCTGGAAAGAGCTGGAGCGGATCCGGGACCGGGATTGACCCGGCGGGCCCGTCCGGGCCGCGGTCGTCGCGCCGCCGGCGGGCTGGACGGGAGGGCGCGGCCGCCTATCTTGCCCCCATGAGCGACCACAACGCGCTGTTCCGACGCTTTCCTGTCCTCGAGGGTCGGATCCCCTGGCTCCGCCTGGGCGAGTGGCCGACCCCCGTGGCCCGCATCGACCGGCTCCCCGACGGCTTCGAAGGCGAGCTCTGGGTCAAGTACGACGACCGCTCCAGCCCCCGCTACGGCGGCAACAAGGTCCGGAAGCTCGAGTACCTGCTCGCCGACGCTCGCGAGCGCGGCGCCGGCCGGATCATCACCACCGGCGTGGTGGGCTCGCATCACTGCCTGGCGACGGCGGTCCACGCGCGCGCCGTGGACCTGCCGGTCACACTGGTCGTGTTCCCGCAGCCGGACACGCCGCACGCCCGGCAGCTGACGGCCCTGAACGAGGCCTGGGCCGACGAGGTCCGCCGGTGCAGCTCGCCGGCCACCCAGCCGTTCGCCGAGGCCGCGGTCCGGTGGCGGCGCCGGAGCGAGCGGCCCTACGTCGTCCCCGGTGGCGGCTCGAACGCGCTCGGTACCCTCGGCTACGTGACCGGCGCCCTCGAGCTGGCCGAGCAGGTGGAGGCGGGTGCCCTGCCCCGGCCGGACACCATCACCGTGGCCGCGGGCACGCTCGGCACCCTCGCCGGCCTCGCCATCGGCGCCGCCCTCACCAACCTGACCGACCGGATCGTGGGGATCCGGATCGTCCCCGTCACCATCGGGAACACGGTCGTCCTCGCGCGGCTGGTCGAGGGCGCGGTCCGGCTACTCGAGGAGGCGGGGGTCCGGGTCCCCGACCCGCGCTTCGTCCTGGACAGGGTGCAGCTGGTGGGCGACTGGATCGGTGCGGGGTACGGCTCACCCACCACCTGGGGCGACGATGCCACCGCCTGGTTCCATGATCAGGGCCTCCACCTGGACCCGAGCTATACGGCCAAGACGGCCGCGGGGCTCCTGGCGCGCCTCCCCGCCGACCGCGAGGGCGTCCACCTCTACTGGCACACCCTGAGCGCGACCCTGCCGGGAACGCCCGACTGACCGCGAGCATCCGACCGCGGGCACGCTTGCAGCTTCCGCGGCCGGTGGCTACATCAGGTACGCTGGCCGAGCCCGCATACCCCGCCGGGAGCCGCGCCGCCTCGACCCGGGGCCAGCGGCAGCCCGATCCGAATGTCCAGGAGCGCCCACGGAAGGAGACGAGGAATGGCGGACGTACACGGCTACATCGACGAGCACATGCCCCGGTTCAAGGAGGAGCTGAACGAGTTCCTCCGGATCCCGAGCATCAGCGCCAAGTCCGAGCACCGGGGTGACATGAGGTCGGCCGCCGAGTGGCTGGCCGAGCGGATGGCGGAGGCGGGGCTCGAGGTCTCCATCGAGGAGACCGAAGGGTTCCCCATCGTTCTCGGTGAGTATCGCGGTGCCGGCACGGGTGCGCCCACCGCCCTCGTCTACGGGCACTATGACGTCCAGCCGCCCGAGCCCCTCGACGAGTGGACCTCGCCCCCGTTCGAGCCGGAGGTCCGGGACGGCAAGCTGTTCGCCCGCGGCTCCGTGGACGACAAAGGCCAGTTGTACCTCCACATCAAGGCGATCGAGGCCCACATGAAGACCCACGGGTCGCTGCCCGTGAACGTGGTGGTGCTGGCCGAAGGCGAGGAGGAGATCGGGAGCGCGAACCTGATGCCCTTCGTGAAGGCCCACAAGGACCGCCTGGCCTGTGACTACGTGGTCATCAGTGACACGACCATGGTCGGCGAGGGCGTGCCCACCATCGGGACCTCGCTCCGCGGCCTCGCCTACCTCGAGATCCACGTGAAGGGGCCGAAGAGCGACCTGCACAGCGGCAGCTACGGGGGCGCGGTGCTCAACCCGGCCACCGCGCTGGCCCGGATCATCGCCACCATGCATGACAGCGACTGGCACGCCACCATCCCCGGCTTCTACGATGACGTCGACCCCATGGAGGACTATCGACGCAAGATCGCCGAGGTCCCGTTCGACGACGCCGGGTTCCGGGCCGATACGGGGACGGAGGAAGTGGGCGAGGCGGGGTACAGCACGCCCGAGCGCCTGTGGATCCGCCCCACCGTGGAGGTGAACGGGCTGCTCAGCGGGTACACGGGCGAGGGGGCCAAGACGGTCCTCCCGTCGAAGGCCATGGCCAAGGTCAGCTTCCGCCTGGTGCCGAACCAGGATCCGAAGACGATCGAGGAGGTCGTGCGTCGCCATGTCGAGCGGGTCGCGCCCCGGGGCGTCACCGTGGAGGTCCGCGCGCTGCACGGCGGCGACCCGTGGCGGGCGACCCTGGGCAGCGAGCTCTACGCCGCCGCGGAGCGGGCTCTGGGCGCGGCGTGGGACGCGGAGGTCGTCTACGCCGGCGAGGGCGGGTCCATCCCCATCGTCCCCGAGTTCGAGGCGGTCCTGGAAGCCCCCGTCCTGCTCATGGGCTTCGGACTGCCGGGCGAGAACGCCCACGCCCCGGACGAGTGGATCAGCGTCGAAAACGTCGAGAAGGGGACGCACGCCGCCGCGCGGCTCTGGATGGAGCTGGCGGGATGAAAGGCGTGGGCTGAGAACCGGGGTGCGCGGCGGGCGGTGGATCCGGCGCGTACCCCGGCGCCGAGCGTCCCACGATCAGCTCTTCGTAGCCTGCGGGCGCCAGCGTTTGCCACTCCCGCCGGACCCGGTCCCGGAGCCGCCGGACCTTGTCCGGATACGTATGGCAGTCGGGAGTGTTCGTTCCCCGGACGCAGCCGTTGTAGGCCAGCAGGGCACGACGCTCATCGCCGCCGAAGCGGTCGAGGTTGTCCGCCAGGATGCTGGTCCCGTAGCAGAGGTTGGACTCGATGTCGTAGAGATCCGGACCGCAGTCCCAGCGGCCCTTGTGCATCGGCATGACCTGCATCAGGCCCCGGGCCCCCACGAAGCTCGTGGCGCTCGGACGACCGCTGCTCTCGACCAGGACGATGGCCACCACAGTAGCCGGGTCCAGCCCCCGCTCGTACGCGTTCTCCACCAGCGGCCACGCGACACGCCGCGCCAGCTCCGCGGCGAGGCCCCACCGCGCCAGCGATTGCTCCACGGGCCGCACGTGGTTCTGGTACAGCAGGACGTACTCCTCCGTGTCCCGCCCGTCCGCGCGAACACCGCCCATGTAGGCGCTCAGCGCCTCCAGCTGCGCCCGCGGCGTGCTCGCCGCGGCCGCTACCCGGATCGGCGCACCGGCCGGCAACGCGATGCCCCGCGCGGTCGCCTTCCCCAACCCCCACCCGCCGAACAGGAGTACCGGCATCAGGAGGGGGAGCAGAAGAAGACGGCGGAAGAGCCGCTCGAGCTCCTCCACCATCCCACGCTTCGGTTCTCTCACCGCACGACGACGCTTCAACGCGATCCGTTCGCTGGTTGCACTGTTCCCGGGGGATCGACGGAAGATGGGGGCAAATCGGATGCGGAATCAAGGGTTCCCGCTCCCGACCGCCGCCCCGCCTAGTGTACTGATGCCGAGGTTCCGTATACATCGAGAACGTGGATGCGCCCGCCT
>JBKGZE010000055.1:0-9309 GCA_046545735.1 Gemmatimonadota bacterium
ACCGTCGGTTCATGGGGAGCAAGGCGGCGCTGTCGGACGGGGAGCTGAACGCGCTGACCACGCCGGACGGCGTCGACCATTTCGCCCTCGGCGCCATGCGGAGGAATCCGGATACCGGGGAGCCGGAAGGTCTGGGCGTCGCCCGGTTCGCGCGGGTGGAGGACGACGCCGAGCTGGCTGAGGCGGCGGTCACCGTGGTGGACGCCGCCCAGCGTCTGGGGCTCGGCTCGCTCCTCCTGCGCCGGCTGGCGGCGGCGGCCCGGGAGCGCGGAGTGCGACGGTTCCGGGGCGACGTGCTGGCGTGCAACGAACCCATGCGGCGGCTGCTGGCGGACCACGCGGGGGCATCGGTCGTCGAGGTGGACGACGGCGTGCTCCGGGTCGAGGTCGAGCTGCCGTCGTTCTCGAGGTTGATGGACGCGTCCCGCACCGGACGCGACGTGCTGGGCCAGGTGCTGGCGCAGGTGGCCAGCGCCGGCGCGACCCTCCGCCTCTCCGATGTGCTGCTGAAACGTCGGTAGCCCGGAGCAGGCGGTATCGACCAAAGGAGGCAGGCGATGGAGCGTATCTGGACGCGGCACTACGACGAGGGGGTCCCCGCCGACGTGGCGCTCGACGAGCGGACCGTCCTCGACCACCTGGACGCGGCGGCCGACGCGTGGGGCGACCGGCCGGCGCTCACCCTCAAGGGCAGGACGCTCACCTACGCCGCCCTCAAGGACCAGGTCGACCGCTTCGCCACCGGGCTCGCGGGCCTCGGCGTGACCCCTGGCAGCCGCGTCGCGTTGTGGATGCCGAACGTGCCCCAGATGGTGATCGCGTTCTTTGCGACGCTGCGGCTCGGTGCCCGCGTCGTGAACACCAACCCGCTCTACGTCGAGCGCGAGATCGAGCACCAGTTCAACGACGCGGGCGTCACGGTGGTCGTTACGCTGGACTTCCTCTGGCACGGCCGGCTCCGGGGGATGCTGGACCGGACCGGCGTCGAGCACGTGGTCGTCACATCCATCCCCGACTACCTGCCTTTCCCGCTCAACTGGCTCGCGCCGCTCAAGCTGCGGAAGACCGGGCAGTACGTGAAGGTGCCCCGGGAGGAGCGGGTCCACTTCTTCAAAGAGCTGATCGCGCAGAACCCGCCCGAGCCGACCACGGTGCCGGCCGCGCAGGACGACGTGGCGGTGCTGCAGTACACGGGCGGAACCACGGGCGTGTCGAAGGGGGCCATGCTGACGCACCGGAACCTGTCGGCCAACGTGGAGCAGTGCCGGGTGTGGTTCCAGGAGGCGCGCCCCGGTGAGGAGGTGTTCCTGGGATGCCTGCCGTTCTTCCACGTGTTCGGCATGACCGTCTCCATGCTGTTGCCGGTGAGGGTCGGATCCCACCTGGTGCTGGCGCCCAATCCCCGCGACATCCCGGACCTGGTGAAGAGCATCAAGAAGTACCGGGTGACGCTCTTCCCGGCCGTGCCCGCGCTCTTCGCGGCGATCAACAACTACCCGGACATCGAGAATGTCGACATCTCGAGCGTGCGCTACTGCATATCCGGGTCGGCACCACTCCCCGTCGAGGTGCTGGAGCGGTTCGAGGCGCTGACCGGCAGCAAGATCACGGAAGGCTTCGGCCTGACGGAGACCTCGCCCCTCACCCACGCCAACCCCCTCGAGGGGCTCCGCAAGGTGGGCTCGGTGGGCGTGCCCGTCCCCGGCACCGACATCAAGGTGGTGGACGTGGAGACCGGGGAGACCGAGCTCGGCTTCGGCGAGGAGGGCGAGCTGTGCATCCGCGGGCCCCAGGTCATGGCCGGCTACTGGAACCGCCCCGACGAGACCGCCATCGCCCTCCGCGACGACTGGGTCCACACCGGCGATCTCGCCCGCGTCGACGACGACGGCTTCACCTTCATCGTCGGGCGCAAGAAGGACATGATCGTGGCCTCGGGATACAACATCTACCCCGACGAGGTCGACCAGGTGCTCTACACCCACCCCGCCGTGCTCGAGGCGGCGACCATCGGCCTGCCCGACCCCGCACGCGGCGAGACCGTGAAATCGTTCATCGTCCTGAAGCCGGATGCTACCGTCACCGCCGAGGAGATCCGCGACTTCTGCCGCAAGGAGCTGGCTCCCTTCAAGGTCCCGCGCCAGATCGAGTTCATCGCCGAGCTCCCCAAGAGCAGCATGATGAAGATCCTGCGCCGCGAGCTGCGCGACCGGGAGCTGGCCCGCTCCGAACGGACGGCGACGCAGTCGCCAGCACCCACCGCCGACGCCGAGGCGGGCCGGTAGGGCGCCCCGGCGGCGGCAGCCGCGAGCAGAGGGGTCCACGTCCGCCACGTCTCCCGGTGGACGTCGACCCCTGCATACGCCATATTCCGGGTCGCCCACGCCCGCCCAACACGAGACACGGAATCGATTCATGACCCGGATCATGCTGCTTCTCGGCGCCCTGTTCTGCGCCGCTACCGTTCACGCCGCCGCCCAGGAGGACGCGGTCTGGCCGCGCTACCCCGCGCTCTCGCCGGACGGGGCGACGCTTGTGTTCGCCTACCGCGGGGACCTGTACCGGGTGCCGGCCAGCGGCGGGACGGCCACGCAGCTGACCACGCACCGGGCGCACGACTACATGCCCGTCTGGAGCCGCGACGGTCGCTGGCTCGCGTTCGCCAGCGATCGGTTCGGCAACTTCGACGTCTACCTCATGCCGGCCCGGGGCGGGGAGGCGCGGCGGCTGACGGTGCATAGCGCGGACGAGTACCCGTACGCGTTCACGGCCGACGGTTCGGGCGTGGTCTTCGGGGCGGCGCGGCTGGACGCGGCGTCGAGCCGGCTCTTCCCCACGGCGTCGCAGCCGGAGCTCTACTCGGTGCCCGTGGACGGCGGCCGGCCGCGGCAGCTGCTGACCACGCCGGCCGAGGCCGTAGCGTTGAGCGCGGACGGCGCGCTGATGGTCTACGAGGACCGGAAGGGTGGGGAGAACGCGTGGCGGAAGCACCACACGTCGTCGGTGGCGCGGGACCTCTGGGTCTACGACGCGGCCGCGGAGACGCACCGCAAGCTCACCACCTTCGCGGGCGAGGACCGCAACCCGGTGCTGGCGGACGACGGGACGGTCTACTATCTCAGCGAAGAGAGCGGCACGCTCAACGTGCACCGGATGCCGATCGCCGGCGGGCCGTCGCAGCAGGTGACGCACTTCACCGACCGCGGCCCGGTTCGGTTCCTCAGCCGGTCGGACGACGGCACCCTGGCCTTCACGCACGACGGGCACATCTACACCATGGAGCCGGGGGCGTCGGGGGCGCCCGGCGCAGCGGGCGAGCCGCGGCGGGTGCCAGTCACCGTCGCGAGCGACGCCGCCACCAACGGCCACCGGGTCGAGACCTTCTCCGGCGGTATCGGCGGAGGCGTCCTGGCGCCGAACGGCAAGGAGGTCGCCTTCATCTACCGCGGCGACGTCTTCGTCACGTCGGTGGACAACGCCACCACCAAGCAGGTGACGACCACGCCGGAGGAGGAGACCGGCGTCGTCTTCTCGCCGGACAGCCGCACGCTGCTGTACGCGTCGGAGCGCGACGGGAAGTGGGGGATCTACCAGGCGCGGCGCACGCGCGACGAGGAGCCCTACTTCTACGCGTCCACCGTGCTCGAGGAGACGCCGGTGATCGTGAACGAGCACCAGAACTTCGTGCCCCGGTACTCGCCGGACGGGACGGAGGTCGCCTACATCGAGGACTACACGAACCTGCGGGTCCGGGACCTCGAGAGCGGGGAGACGCGCACCCTGCTGACGGAGCGGGAGATCTTCGGCACGCGGCCGTACCAGCACTTCGAGTGGAGCCCGGACGGGGAGTGGCTCCTGTTCAACTACTCGGTGCCGGGGCTGGCGCCGGGCGAGGCGGGTCTGGTGAAGGCGGCGGGCGGCGAGCCGGCCATCAACCTGACGCAGAGCGGCTTCAGCGACCGGTCGCCGACGTGGATCATGGGCGGGAAGGCCATGCTCTGGCTGAGCAACCGGGACGGACTGCACTCCATGGCCATGTCGGGCGGGGACCAGTCGGACGCGTACGCCATGTTCTTCACCCGCGAGGCGTGGGACCGCTTCAACCTGAGCGAGGCGGACTACGAGCTGCTGAAGGAGACGGAGGCGGCGGCGAAGAAGGCGAACGGGAAGGAGAAGGACGAGGAGGAGGAGGCGTCCGAGCCGGTGGTGCTGGAGCTGGACGGGGTCGAGGACCGGAAGGCGCGCCTGACGATCCATTCGTCCAGCATGGGCGGCGCGCTGGTGAGCAAGGACGGCGAGACGCTCTACTACCTGGCGCGGTTCGAGGAGGGGATGAACCTGTGGTCCACCGACCTGCGCACGCGGGCGACGAAGATGGTCATGGAGCTGGGCGCCGGCTACGCAAGCATGACGTGGGACAGCGCGCAGGAGAAGATCTTCCTCACGGCCAATGGCGGATTCGCGCTGGTGGACCCGTCGAAGGGGAGCCGTGAGCGGATCGCCATCCGCGGCGAGATGGTGGTGGACGAGGACGCGGAGCGGGCCGCGATGTTCGACCGCGTGTGGCGTCGCACGCGGGACACCTTCTACACCGAGGGCTACCACGGCGCCGACTGGGCGGCGCTCGGCCAGCAGTACCAGCGCTACCTGCCGGGCGTCGGCGACGCCCACGACTTCGCCGAGCTGCTGAGCGAGATGCTGGGCGAGCTGAACGTGAGCCACAGCGGCGCCCGCTACTCCACGCGGATGGACAACGCGGACGAGACGGCGTCGCTGGGCATCTTCCACGACTACGCCCGCGCCGAGCCCGGCGTGGAGGTGGTGGAGGTGATGAAGGGCGGGCCGCTCGACCGGCCGGGGATGGACGTGGAGCCCGGGGCCGTCATCACGGCCATCGACGGCGTCGCCATCGATGAGGACCTGGACTTCGCCGCCCTGCTCAACCGGAAGGCCGGCCGCAACGTGCTGCTCTCCGTGCGGGACGCCGGGGAGCGGGACGCGCGGGAGATCGTGGTCAAGCCGATCACGTCGCGGGAGGAAGGTCGCCTGCTCTACCGGCGGTGGGTCGAGCGGAACCGGGAGGAGGTCGACCGGCTGAGCGACGGCCGCCTGGGCTACGTCCACGTGCCGGGGATGAACGACGGCGCGTACCGGTCCACCTTCGAGGAGGTGCTGGGCAGGTACCCGAACCGCGACGGGCTCATCGTGGACGCCCGCTGGAACGGCGGCGGCGACCTGGTGGCCGACCTGGCCATGTTCCTCACCGGCGAGCGCTTCTTCGACTACACCACCGACACCCGCAGCACCGGGTTCGAGCCGAACTTCCGGTGGACCAAGCCGAGCGCGACGCTCATCAACGAGGCGGCGTACAGCGACGGCCACTGCTACGGCTGGGCGTACCAGCACCTGGGGATCGGCCCGCTCGTGGGTCAGCCGGTGCCGGGGACGTGCACCTTCGCCGGCTGGGAAGGGCTCCAGAACGGCGTCCGCTGGGGCGTGCCCGGAATGGGCGTGAAGGACGTAACCACCGGCCGCTACCTCGAGAACTGGCAGACCGAGGTGGACGTGCCCGTGTGGAACGACTACGAGATCGTCCGCGACGGGCGCGACCAGCAGCTCGAGGCCGCGGTCCGCACGCTCCTGGAGCGGATCGACTGACGGCGGGGCGGTCGACCGGGTGGGCGCCCGGGTGCGAGACCGGGTGGGCGCCCGCCCCGAACCGACCGCTCGTCACCCGATCCCGGCGCGCTCGGTCGCTCGAGGTCGACCAACGCCGCGAAGTGACCGAGCGCGACCAAGGGGCCGGGGCCGGCGGTCAGTCTCGGTCGTTCCGCGACTCGAACCGACCGCTCGCGACCGGGCTACCCCGCGCGCGGTCGATTCGCGTTGCCGCGGACCCCGCTGACCCAAGGCGCGCCACGACCCCGCCGCCGACCCGCGGCGCGCCACGACCCCGCGCCCGACGGGCTCCGCGCTCCGCGACCGGCCGCGCTGCCGGGCCTCTCCGGCTGTCCCTTCCCTTCGGATCCCGTTGAGCGTACTCTGTGGGGTGGCTGATAGTGCCGGGCTCTCCACGATCGATTCGCATGTCCGCAGATCTCCCGACCACTGACCGCGCATTGGATGGCCTCGTGCTCGTCCGCGAGCGTTTTCTCGCCGGCGACTCGGTGGAGAACGAGGTCCGGCCCGTGGTGCTGGAGTCGTGGAGACGCTCGGTCGCGTACGGGGTCCATCCCCGTGCCCTGCGCCGGCAGGAGGCGGACCCGGAGCGTCTGGCGGAAGCCCGCAGGTGGAACGACGAGCTGATCCGGAGCGCCGAGCCGTTTCTGCAGACCATGCACGAGACGCTCGGGAGTCAGCAGCACCTGGTTGCGCTGTCGGATCAGGAAGGACTGATCCTGCTCGCGTACGTGTCGCAGGACCTGCCCCGGGCGGCGCTGGAGGAAGCGAACCTGTTCGAGGGGGCGTCGTGGCACGAGCGGGACCTGGGGTCCAACGGGATCGGCACGGCCCTCGCCGCGGGCGAGCCGGTCCTGCTCGTGGGGCCCGAGCATTTCCAGGAGGCGTACGTCGGCTGGACCTGCGTCGGCGTTCCGATCCGCGGCGAGAGCGGGGCGGTGGTAGGCGCCATCGATCTCTCGGTCCCCAACGCGGCGACGCACCCGCACGCGTGGGGGTGGACGATCTCGGTCGCGCGGGCGATCGAGGCGGTGCTGGCGCGGCCCGTCGCGAGCAGCCGGGTGGCGGCCGGTGCGGAGGTGGACGCGCGGGGGCCGCTCCAGTCGGTCCGCGGGGTGCTCGAGGGGCTGGTTTCCGGGCTGGACCTGCCGGCGGCGCACAGCGGGTTCCTGGAGGAGGCCCGGGCGGAGCTGGAGCGGGCGGATGCCGCCGAGCTGGTGCGGACGAACCGCCTGCTCCTGCGCGACCGCGAGCTGCTGGAGCGCCTCATCGACGAGATCCCGGTCATGGTGGTCATCTACGACCCCGAGGTCCAGCACGTCCGGGTGAACCGCCACCTGGAGCGCGTCCTGGGGTGGACGAACGAGGACGTCGACCGGTGGGACCTCATGGAGCTCTGCTACCCGGACCCGGACTGCCGGGACCAGGTCCGTGCGTTCATGGATTCGCTGGCCCCGGGATGGCGGGACTTCGACGTGGCCGCGAAGGACGGCTCCACGGTCCGGTCGAGCTGGGCGAACATCCGCCTGACGGACGACCGGCGGGTCGGGATCGGCGTCGACATCACCGCACGGAAGGAAGCCGAGGACCAGGTCCGGCGAGCGCTGGAGGAAGCCCGGCGGGCGTTGCGGGAGCGGGATAGCATTCTGGCCGTGGTGAGCCACGACCTCCGCAATCCGCTCAGCACACTGGTCATGGCCAGCTCCCTGCTGCTGGAGGACATCTCCGAAGAGAAGAAGCAGGCGCAGGTGGCGATCATCCGACGCGGGGTCGACCAGATGCAGCGGCTGATCCAGGACCTCCTGGACGCCGCCCGGATCGACGCCGGCGGGCTGACGGTCGAGCGGCGGCCGTGCGAGTGCGATGAGCTGGTCTTCGCCGCGACCCAGTCCCATGCGCCGCTCGCCCGGGCGCAGTCGGTCACACTCGTCACAGGCGACGTCCCCCGCGCCACCGTGGACGCCGACTTCGACCGCGTGCTGCAGGTTTTCGGCAACCTCCTCTCCAACGCCATCGAGCACACGCCCGAGGGCGGCCGCATCGTGGTGGACGCCGCGACGGCCGCGGACCACGTGGTGTTCAGCGTACGCGACACCGGCACCGGCATCCCACCCGAGGACCTGCACCGGATCTTCGATCGGTTCTGGCAGGCGGAGAAGACCCAGCGCGCCGGCGCCGGACTGGGCCTCGCCATCGCGAAGGGAATCGTGGAGGCGCACGGCGGGACGATCCGGGCGGAAAGCGACCCCGGCCGCGGCAGCACGTTCTCGTTCAGCCTGCCCCTGGCGCGGGAGCGTTGATCTCACCGCACGACACAGCGGCATGGAATTCCTCAATTACCTCATCATCCTGGCGGCGGGCTGGCTGGTCTGGCGGCGGCCGGAGCGGGAAGCGCTGGCGTTCGGGCTCCTGGTCGCCAGCTCGATCCTCATGGCGCTGCTCTTCCTCATCGGCACGCACACGTCCCTGGTCCCCGGGGTGAACCTGTGAGGCTCTCGGACGTTCGGCTTCGCCAGGTGCTGGCCTGGCTCGTGATCGTGCTGCTGGTGGTCCCCGTGGGAGGCGCGCTCTGGCTGGCGGTGGCGCACGGGGAGTCGCCGTGCATCCTCTGCTGGGCCCAGCGGACCTCCATGGTGCTGATCGCGCTGGTGGCGCTGTTCGTGGTCCGCTACGGCCCGCGGCCGCGCTACCTGGGCATGCTGGTGCTGCTCGGCGCGTGGGGCGTGTTCATGGCGCTGCGCCACTCCGCGCTGCACCTGGCCCGGGACGTGGGCCAGGGCTTCGCCGGTGACATCCTGGGCGTTCACACCTACGCCTGGGCCTGGGTCATCCACTGGGTGGTGCTGCTGGCCGCGGGCGTGCTGCTCCTGTTGGTGCGGGGCCCGCTGCAGGCGAGGCCGGACGTGCCGCCCGGCCGGGTCGCCCGCTTCGCCATGGCCCTGCTCGTGGTGCTGACGGCCGCCAACGCGCTGCAGGCGTTCGTCTCGACGGGGCCGCCGCCGTACATGGGGCAGGGCGACCCGGTCCGCCTCTCGCTGGACCCGCGCCACTGGGTCTGGTCGACTCCCGCATTCAGGGAGGTCTCCCTGCGGGGGGCGTGGGACATCCCGGAGCCTGACCCCGCGGCGCTCGACGTCGAGGAGGACCCGGCGCGGGGTCCGCTGGCCGACCTGCCGGCACTCAGCGTGGCCGGCTGGGAGGAGGTCACCGCGCCGGTGGAGGGCACGGTCACCGGTTTCGCGACGGCGCACCCGGGCGCGTCGGCCAGCGCGGACTCCGCGGCGCCTTCCGGCTCCGCAGGCGTGGCCGGACGGGTGCTGGTCACCACCGACGACCACGGCGTCTACCTGCTCGACGCCACCATGTCACGCGTCCTCCACCGGGTCGTGATCGACCCGTACTTCAGCATCCACGTGACCGCCCTCGCGGGCGCCGCGTTCGTCGGCGACACGGCGGCGGTGATGTCGAACAACAAGAGCTACGTCCTGCTCCGGCCGGACCCCGCCGCCGACGCCGACCGGGAGTGGCGGCACTTCCTGGAGACCGACGGCACCGTCACCGAGGTGCGCCGATCACGGTTCGCCACCCTGCGGGCCCGGATGCTCTACGCGCTCTCGCTCGCGTACGACC
>JBKGZE010000056.1:0-9233 GCA_046545735.1 Gemmatimonadota bacterium
GTCGAGGACGGGGTCTTCGGTGTAGTACGTGGGACAGACGATGAGCCGGTCGGCCCCGGTCCGGTCGCCGACCCAGCCGGCCACCTCCAGCTGCCGGGCGGCCAGCTCCGGCAGGTCGCCGCGCATGTCATCGAAGAGGAGCGCCAGGTCGTCGATCCCGAGGCCGTCGAGGAAGCGGAGCTTGCGCTCGAGGGCGGCGCGGGCCGCGGCGTCGAAGGCGCGGAAGATCTCGTACGGGCTCAGCCCCACCCCGAACCGGATCCCGGCGTCGCGACAGCTACGGGCCAGCCCCGCCAGGGCGGCCGCCGCCTCGGGCGGGTGGTCCTCCTGCCAGCGCTTGCGGAGGTACGGGTCCGCTTTCGGCGCGTAGATGTAGAAGCCGAAGCCGTGCCGCCCGAGGAACAGGGCGGTGTCGGACCGCTCGGCCCAGCTCCACGGCCTGCCGTAGTAGCCCTCGATGATGCCGGTCTCGGGACGCCGGGACATGCTCGCTCCCATGGTCGCTCCGGGAAGTTCGGGTCAGGAATGTTGTCTATCCACCGCCGCCGGCGCCCCCCTCGACTCGCAGCACGGCCGAGAAGCCCTCGTCGGTCGCCGGCGCTTCGAACGCCAGCCCCATCTGGGCGAACGAGTGCCTCGGCACCGGCCTCGCCCGCCCCCGGTCGCGCCGCCACGCGACCTGCCTGGGCGCGTCAGCATACCGTAGTATGACCACCGCGGGCCCGCTCCGCAGCACCGACGCGTCCTCGCCGCCGCGCGGGCAGGCGCCGACGAGCAGGTCGGGCATGCCCTCGCCCACACCGGGCATCACGCGCACGGTTGCCGGCCCCGGCCAACCCGCCCATCATGGCTCCATGCCTGATTCGATCCGATCGTTCTTCGAGCGACAGATGAAGCTGGCGAACGGCGGCGGCGAGGCCGCCGGGTCCGCCACAGCCGATGCCGAACCCGCCGCCAGGGCGCGCGCGGAGGCGGAGCGTAGCAAGCTGCACCTGGCGGCCTGCGCTCTCCTTCTCGAGCTGGCCTACGCCGACGACGAGTTCACCCCGGACGAGCGGCTCCACATCGAGGCCGTCCTCCGCCGTCATTTCGACCTGGACGCGGACACCGCCCGCGAGCTCATGGCGCTGGCCGAGGAGGAGCGGTCCTCCGCCGTCGACCTCTACCAGTTCACGTCGCTCATCCGCTCCAGCTACGACCTGGGTCAGAAGACGCTCCTGGCCGAGATCATGTGGGGCCTCATCCTGAGCGACGGCGAGATCGCGCGCCATGAGGCGTACATGCTCCGCAAGATCGCCAACCTGCTCGACCTCGAGCCCGGGTACCTGTCGGCCGCGCGCAAGCGGGCGGGGGAGGGACCCGGGGTCTAGCCGGGCCTCGGCCTCGCCAGGCTCCGCGAAACTCCGCGAGCCCTCCGCGGTTCCGCGGTGAACAGGACCCCCGATGCTTGCCTCCGGGCTTCGACAAGGAGCCAGGGACCGGGCCCCGAAACCGCAAAGAGCCGGGCGCCGATGAGAATCCTTGACTTGCCGCCCACCCGCCCCTAATAAGGGAATTGTCTGAAGCGACGGTTCGCCGGCTTCAGGGCCCCCATACGAAACCGGGATCCGCCCCCCCTCCCCCTGCAAGGAGCCCCGGAATACGACATACGCTACTGAACCCCAACATACCGCTCGGGGGATGTTCCCGGGCTCTCGCCTCCTTCCCGCCGCCGGGACCATGCGACCGTGCCTGCCCAGCGGACGGGCCCGATCCATGGAGGTGGTCTTGAACCATCTCTTCTCCAGTGCCGAGTCGTAGGCGAATGAGATCACCAGCACGCGGCCCCGCATGAGACGGCCGGGGCACGGCGCTGCGCGTTCGGGAGAACTCTCCCGGGCCAGTCTCAGCACCACGCCGTCTCGAAGACAGTATCCACCCTGCCAGGAGGATGTATGAGTCACACCCTGCGGAGGGCCTTGGCTATCGCGGCACTCATTCTGGTGCCCACATGGCTGAGCGCCCAGGAGACCCGGGTCAGCGGTCAGGTCACGTCGGAGGAGACGGACCAGCCGCTCGCCGGCGTGCAGGTCATGGCGAAGGGCACCACGGCCGGCACGCTCACGGACGGGAACGGGAACTACAGTCTGCGAATCCCCGGCGGCGCGAATGCCCTGGTGTTCACGTACCTCGGCTACCGGACCGTCGAGCGCGAGATCCGCGGGCCGGTGGTCAACGTGACCCTCGACCGCCAGGCGATCGGGCTGGAAGGGATCACGGTGACCGCGCTGGGCATCCAGCGGGAGAAACGGAGCCTGGGCTACTCGGTTCAGGACGTGCAGGCGGATCAGATCACGGCCGTGCCGGAGATCAACGTGGTCAGCGCCCTCCAGGGGAACGTGGCCGGCGTGAAGATCACCAGCATGACGAACCCGGGCGGGTCGGCCCGGATCGTGATCCGCGGCGCCAACTCGATCAGCGGGAACAACCAGCCGCTCTTCGTGGTGGACGGGATCCCGATCGACAACAGCGCGCGCTCGAACGGAGGCGGCGGCAACGCGACCGGCGGCGGCTACGATTACGGGAACCACGCCGGTGACCTGGACCCGAACAACATCGAGTCCATCAGCGTGCTGAAGGGCCCGAACGCCGCGGCGCTGTACGGCTCGCGTGCGGCGAACGGGGCCGTGGTAATCACCACCAAGAAGGGGCACGTGGGCGCGGGCCTGGGCATCGCGGCCACGGTCAGCACCATGTTCGACACTCCGCTCCGGCTTCCCGACTACCAGAACCAGTACGGCCAGGGAAGCGGCGGTCAGTTCGACTGGGCCGACGGGAACTACGGCGGCATCAACGACGGCACCGACGAGAGCTGGGGCCCGGCGCTGGACTGCAGCGTCCAGATGAACCAGTTCACGGGCCAGAACGAGCCGTGGTGCCCGCACCCGGACAACGTCCGCGACTTCTTCGAGACCGGCGTGACGGTGAACACGAACGTCGCGCTCGCCCGGAGCGATGAGCGGAGCAACGTCCGGCTGTCGATCACCAACACGCAGATCGACGGCATGTACCCGAGCAACGAGTTCGACCGGCTCAGCGCGGCGCTGGCCGGCGGTGTGGACATCACCGACCGTCTGCGGGCCGAGGGTTCGGTCAACTATATGAACCACGAGGGGATCAACCGCCCCGGCACCGGCTACAGCGGCCTCAACATCATGCAGCAGTTCGTGTGGTTCGGTCGCCAGGTCGACATGAACGCGCTGAAGAACTACCGGTGCGGGGAGGGCGACACCCGGCTGCCGTGCACCCTGGGCAACGAGATCTTCAACTGGAACTACTCCTACCACGACAACCCGTACTTCATCGCCAACGAGAACGGGAACCGTGACGTTACGGACCGCGTGATCGGCTACGCGTCGGCCACCTACGACTTCACTGACTGGCTGAGCGCCACCGTGCGATCGGGCACGGACTGGTACGAGGAGAGCCGGAAACGCACCTTCGCCGCGTTCTCCGTGGAGAACCCCTATGGCGCGTTCTACGACGACCGGATCTTCAACCGCGAGACCAACACCGACGTCCTGGTCACGGGCACGCGGAACCTGACGCCCGACTTCACCCTCACGGTGAACGCCGGCGCGAACCGTCGCGACGAGGAGTACCAGCTCCACTACGTGGGCGCGGCCGAGCTGGTGGTGCCGGGGATCTACACCCTCGACAACGCCGCGGTCACCCCGACCACAAACGACGTCACCCGGGAGAAGCGGGTGAACAGCCTCTACGGCGCGGCGAACCTGAACTACCGCAACTTCCTCTCGCTGGATGTGACGGGCCGGAACGACTGGTCGTCCACGCTCCCCGAGGAGAACAACTCGTACTTCTACCCCTCGGTCTCCGGCGCGCTGGTCTTCACCGACGCGTTCGGGATCCGGAGCGACCTCCTGTCGTCGGGCAAGGTGCGGGCGAGCTGGACCCGCGTCGGGAACGACGCCGCCCCGTATCAGACGACGGCGGTGTTCAACTCGCTCGACGCGTGGTCGGGCACACCGATGTTCACGGTCCCGAACCGGCTGCCGAACATCGACCTCAAGCCCGAGGAGACGACGTCGTGGGAGGTGGGCACCGACCTGGGCTTCTTCAACGAACGCCTCGGATTCGTGCTGACCTACTACGACAACACCACGGTCAACCAGATCATGGGCGTGCAGATCTCGCCCGCCAGCGGCTTCACAAACCAGGTGCTGAACGCCGGGGAGATCCGCAACAACGGCTGGGAGCTCCTGGCCAACATCCGGCCGGTCCAGCTGGCCAACGGGTTCCGGTGGGACGTGACCGCCAACTGGGCGAAGAACAACTCCCAGGTGCGCGAGCTGGCGCCGGGGCTCGAGACGCTGGTGCTCGGCAGCTACTGGGGCCTGAACATCGAGGCCCGCGGCCCGCGGCTCGATGAGGACGGCGACGTGGTGGAGTACTTCCCCTACGGCGCCATGTTCGGCACGCCGTACCTGCGCGAGGACCTGGACGGCGACGGCGTCGGCGATCCTGAGGGCCGGATCGTCGTGCACCCCGACGATGGCTACCCGCTGTGGGACGCCGCCAACCGGCGCGTGCTCGGCAACTACAACCCGGACTGGACGGCCGGGCTGCTGAACCGGTTCACGTTCAAGAACTTCGACCTGAGCGTCCTGTTCGACATGCAGCAGGGCGGCGACGTCTTCAGCGTGACCAATATGTTCGGCAACTATGCCGGTGTGCTGGACACCTCGCTGAGGGGGCGGGAGAACGGGCCGTGCGATCCGGGTCTCGTGGTCCCGAATACCGTCTACCAAGACGAGGACGGCAACTACGTGGAGAACTCCGGCGCCAATGCCGTCACGGTCTGCCCGGAGTTGTACAACCACGCGCTGTACTACAACGACGAGGCGCACATCTTCGACGCCAGCTACGTCAAGCTGCGCGAGGCCAAGCTCGGCTTCCGGGTACCGCAGTCCTGGCTGGCCCCTCTCGGATTCGCCTCGGCGGACCTGGCGATCGTAGGCCGGAACCTGGCCCTGTGGACTGACACCCCGCACATCGACCCCGAGACCGCGTTCGACGCGAGCAACGTCCAGGGGATCGAGTTCGGGCAGTTCCCCGCGGCCCGGAGCATCGGCTTCACCCTGACCGTGCGGCCGTAACGGCACTCGATGACAAGGATGACAGTCATGAAACCCTACAAGCTGATTACGGCCGCTGTCCTCGCCGCGCTCGCGCTGGGCACCAGCGCGTGCGACGATGGGCTGGCCGATGTCAACGTGAATCCCAACGCGCCCACAGACGTGGAGGCTCAGTACCTGCTGCCGCAGGCGGAGCGCTCCACGGTGGAGCAGTGGTACTATTCCTGGTTCAACACCGAGTTCACCGGCGCCTTCGCACAGCACTGGGCCAAGATCCAGTACACGGAGGAGGACCAGTACCGGCTTCGTGAGAACTCCATCGTGGGCTGGTGGAACAACCTCTACTCCGGCGATCTGAAGGACTGGCAGATGATCACGGAGAAGGGGCTGGCCCTCGAGTCGCCCCGCGGCGACAACATCGCCGCCGTCGGCATGATCGGGCAGGTGTACACGCTGCACCTGATCACCGACATCTGGGGGGACGTGCCGTGGACCCAGGCGCTGAAGGGCGACGACCCGGACGAGCCGATCACGGCCCCGGCCTACGACTCTCAGGAGTCGATCTACACGGCCATGCTGAGCATGCTCGATCAGGCGGCTGACATGCTCGACCCGTCTGTTCCGACGTTCGGCGCCGAGGACCTGTATTACGGCGGGGACCTGGCCCAGTGGCGGAAGTTCGCCAACTCGCTGCGGCTGCGGCTCGCCATGCGGATGTCCGACGTGGCCGAGGCCACGGCCCGGCCGATCGTCGAGGAGCTGGCGGCCGGCGGGGACCTGATCCTCACCAACGCCGACAACGCCACGCTGGTGTTCCTGGAGTCGGTGCCCTACCAGAACCCGCTGCACGAGAACTGGAAGACGCGCGACGACCACGCGGTCAGCAACACGCTCGTCAACCTGATGGGGGCGCTGAACGACCCCCGGATCCACGTGTACGCGAACCCGGCCGCGGTGCCGGATCCCACCGCTACGTTCGAATGGTGCGATGAGGCCGGCGAGCCGGTCTGCCACGTGGAAGTCGACGGGATCGTGTACCGCGGCATGCGCAACGGTGTGAACTCGGGTGACGTGCCGGAGCCCATCGGGCTGTGGTCGCGCCTGGGCGACCACTACCGCGCGAACGGCGCCACCACTCCGGCCATCCTGCTGTCGGCGGCCGAGGTGCACTTCGACCTGGCCGAAGCGGCCCTCGAGGGGTGGGCGGTCGGCGACGCCCAGACCCACTACGAGGCGGGCGTGACCGCCGCCTTCGAGATGTGGGACGGCGCAAACGGCGTCGACCTGGGCTCTGCGGCCATCACCGCCTACCTGGCGCAGCCGGGCGTGGCCTGGGGCACCACCCCGGCCGATGGCGCGGGTGACAACTTCGAGCTCGTCGCCGAGCAGAACTGGCTGGCGCTCTACAGCACCGGCCCGGAGGCGTACGCCGCATACCGGCGGACCGGATACCCGGATGAGGTCCTGCCCTCGATGGACGCGACGTTGAACTTCGTCCCGGGTCGGATCCCGTACCCGGACGTGGAGCAGTCGCTGAACAGCACGAACCTGGCGTCCGCTATCTCCGCCCAGTCGAGCCTGGGCGTGGACGGGACGTACGCCGGGCGCGTCTGGTGGGACCCGGTCGCGCCGCCGACCTGGACCCCGTAGCGCTCGCCTGACGTAGAGCGCGAACGCCCTCCCCGGCCACACGCGGGGGAGGGCGTTCATTCATCGGGGCGCCTCGCTGGCGCCGGGCCGGTAGTCCGTCAACCCAAGGACGCGCTCCGGAGCCCGAGTGGGACACCGCGCTGCGTTCAGCGACCGCCCGCCACCCCCCCGGTCAGAGCCCGCCCGTCTTCGAGTGCAGCTGAATCACGCCGTGGGCGTGACCGGTGCCGTACAGGGTCGCCGCGCGCTGGGGGCCGATGAACTCGATCCGCTCCAGGTCCTCCACCGCCAGGTCGCGCAGGGTCTCGACGCCGCCCAGTCGGTTGGCGTCCAGATAGACCTTGATCCGGGGCGCGCCGGGCACGACCACCACACCCTGCTCGTCCGCCTGGCCGCGTGCGCTCTCGACCCAGCGGTTCGCGCCGCGCGTGACCAGCCATTCCCGCCGCTCCGACGCGATCAGGTCGTACACGTTCGTCACTCCGGCACGCTCGATCTCCTCGCGCGTCAGGACGTTGCGGTTCCGGTCGCGGAACGGCTGCAGCTCGGGCTGCATGCCCGGCGACGAGGTCCGCCCCACCAGCTGGCTGACCATCACCCCCAGGACCACGCCGCCGCCGACCCAGCCGGCGCGCTGGTCCAGGAGGTCGTCGTTGCTGTTCTTCTCCCAGTCGCTCACCGCCACCTGCGAACCGACCCAGCCAATCCAGCCCCCGACGAGCGCGCCGCCCACGGCGTGGACGATGTTGCTCCAGAAACCGCAGCCCCGGGGGCACGGCTCGGCTTCCTGGGCGGTGACGGGGGCGGCGAGCAGGATCGGCATCAGCGCGATCACGGCTCCGCGGGAGCTGCGTCGGACAGCGTGTGGTTTCACGAGCGGCCCCTTCGGCGCAGGTGAGCTCCGGCCACAAGCCGGTAGTGCAATCTAGCTCCAGCCCGGCCGCCGCGCGCCACCACCGCCGGCTGGCGCGCGTCACGAGCTTCAACCGGTGCTGTGGACGCCGGCTTCGGAATGGATTCTGCTCCATTACCCGAGTGCGCTGACGGGGGTAGCGGCACGACTCCGATGCGGGATCCGTATCACCGGATTCATGCGAAGGAGACTTCATGAGAAGCACCGCAGTCATATCGCTGGCCGCCCTGGCCGCGGCCTCCGGCGCCACCGCACAGCAGCTCGTCGGCACCACGCACCCGCTCCGCACCGCGCCGCTCGAGATCCGGTCGGTCGAGGTGGCGCCCCGAACCGCGCCGCCGCCCGTGCCCCCCGCGCTCGCGGAGGAATCCGCGCCTGAAGAGGAGCGCGGCTCGCTCTGGAGCGACGTGGCGCACGCCGTTGGCGGCGGACTCGTCGGCGGGTGGGTGGGCTACGTCGGCGCGCAGCTCACCCGCAGCGACTGGGACAAGGAGCACAACGGCGACTTCCGCGGACAGCGGATGACCTGGGCCGCGGCGGGAGTCCTGGCGGGCGTGGTGGGCAGCCAGGTGCTCATCCGGGACACCCGTCCTCCCATCGAGGGCCCGCGCGGGGCGGCGGACAGGCGCCTGCCGGGGACCCACATCACGGCCGAAGAGATCCGGGAAGCCAGCGTCAACAACGCGTACGAGCTGATCTACTACCTGCGCCGGGAGTGGCTCATCTCGCGCGGCACCCACTCGTTCACCGAGTCGGCGGTCGGGAGAGCCGACAGCTCCGGCGTCAGAGTCGTTTCCGGGCAGCCCAAGATCAAGGTGTACGTGAACGATATCCGCCTCGGCGGCCCGGAGGCCATGTACCAGATCCCGGCCGACTGGCTCACCGGCGCGGAGTTCCTGGATTCCCGCGAGGCGACGTATCGGTACGGCATCGGTCACACGCACGGCGCCATCCGCCTGTCCACCCTCGTCGCGTCGCCGGACGGGGCCGAGTCGCCTTGACACCGGCTCCTGCCCTTGCGTACGCTCGCGGTGTTCCGGCCGGCGCCACGGGGAGGAGCGATGGCGCACCGAATCGGCATCATCTACTGCGAGCGCATCCAGGACACGAGCTGTGTAGGGTGCGCAAAATGCTACAAGGCGGTGAACGAGAGCACGCACGCGTTCGCCGGCATCGAGGACGACGTCCGCGTCGTCTTCAAGACGGGCTGCGGCGACTGCCCGGGGCTCGTGCTGCCCCGGCTGGACCTGCAGCACGTGGTCCTGGATGCGCTGGACGAGCACGTCGACGCGATCCATTTCGGCACGTGCGTGAAGAAGGCGAAGGCCATGATGAGCTGCCCGATGAACCTCGACGGCATCAAGGCCAGGATCGAGGAGCTGTACGGGGTCCCGGTCACGGTGGGGACCCACGACTATTGATCGCGGGCGGCGGCGCGGGCGGCGACGCGGGCCGCGACGCGCGGGCGGCGGCGCACCCCACGAGGGATGGACATGACGGCACCCGACGAGAAGAAGCTGGACACCCTCCATGAG
>JBKGZE010000057.1:0-9230 GCA_046545735.1 Gemmatimonadota bacterium
CGATGTTCAGCCCGTACTGGAACCCGGAGCATCCACCGGGGAGGACGGCGACCCGAAGACCCGCGGTCTCGGCCGCGCCCTGCTCCTCCATGAACTTCTGCACTTCCGCCACCGCATTGGGCGTGACCGTGATGGTCATGGCTCCTCCTGCTCGATTCGCTTTGCGTTCGTGACAACCCTCAACCTGTGTACCCATATGGGCCGCGCAGGTTTCGAGCCCCAGGGTAACGGCGATTTCGGGGGAGGTCAACGCCGCGGCGGCACCCCCGATCAGCGCCGCGATCGGGCCCCGGTCACGGCCGCGGCCGCGGCCTCCAGGTCGTCGACGACCATGACCCCCGCGGGCGCCGAATCCGCCTCGCCGGCCCCGTAGCCCGTGCGCACCAGGACCCCCAGGCCGCCCAGCTCGAGAGCAGGGAGGACGTCGCGCACTCTGTCCCCGATGTAGACCGACGCGGCCAGCGCGAGCCCGTGCTCCCGCGCCGCTCGCCGGAAGAGCCCCGTTGCGGGCTTGCGGCAGTCGCAGGGGCCGGTGAGATCCGGGTGGTGGGGGCAGTGATAGCTCCCTTCCACGCGGATGCCCGCGGCCTCGAGCCTCGCTTCCACTTCCCGCGCCACGGCCGCGTACTCGGCCTCGCCGTACAGTCCGCGGGCGATCCCCGACTGATTGGTCACCACGACGACGGCGTACCCGGCTCCCTGGAGCCAACGCAGCCCCGCAACCGCCCCCGGCAGGAGCTCGACGGCGGCGGGCTCCGACAGGTATTCACGCTCGCGGATGATCGTGCCATCCCTGTCTACGAACGCCGCCCGTCGCGTGTCGCTCAACGCTGCGCCCCCCGCACCACCGCGTCGACGAGGGCGCTCTCCTCCGCTTCCGGCACGGTGCGCGGGTCGAGGAGGAGGCAATCGTCGCGGATCCGGCCGATCACCAGCGGGGTGCCGCCACGCAGGCGCTCGGCGAGCCGCTCGGCGCCCTGCGACGACCGGACCGCCACGGCCGTCCCCGGCAGCTCCACCCCCGGGTAGGCCCCGCCTCCGACGGCGGCCGTGACAGGAACCGGCTGCGCATCGACACCTCCGGCCCGCAGACGCGCGGCAAGATCGCGCGCCCGTTCCGCCAGCGAATCGGGGTCCGCCCCCAGCATCCGGAGGACGGGCACCTCGGCGCGAGCGCGGTCCGGGTCCAGGTACAGGGCGAGCGTGGCGTCGAGCGCGGCCAGGGTCAGCTTATCGGGTCGGAACGCCCGGTAGAGCGGGTTCGCCCGCATACGTGCCAGCGGCTCCTCACCTCCCAGGATGATCCCCGCCTGCGGGCCGCCGAGCAGCTTGTCCCCGCTCATGGTCACCACGTCCGCTCCGGCTGCCAGCGCCGCACCGGCCGTGGTCTCGTTCGGCAGCCCCAGCGTGCCGAGATCGAGGAGCGCGCCCGAGCCGAGGTCGTGCAGCAGCGTGACCCCCGCCGCGCGAGCGAGCCCGGCCAGCTCGGGTCCGGCCACCTCGGCGGTGAACCCCTCCACCCGGAAGTTCGATCGATGCACCTTCAGGATCAGAGCCGCGCCGGCGGCCAGCGCCGCCCGGTAGTCCTTCGCGTGCGTCCGGTTCGTGGTGCCGACCTCGCGCAAACGGGCCCCGCTCCGCTCCATGATGTCCGGGATCCGGAACGAACCCCCGATCTCCACGAGCTCGCCCCGGCTCACCACCACTTCACGCCCCTCGGCCAGCGTATTCAGCGCGAGCACCACCGCCGCCGCGTTGTTGTTCACCACCAGGGCCGCCTCAGCCCCAGTGAGCTCCCGCAGGAGGGGCGCACAGTGATCCGACCGGCTGCCCCGCTGACCACGGGCAAGGTCGTACTCCACCGCCGTGTACCCCGCGGCGTCGACCATCGCCCGGCGCGCGGTTCCCGCCAGGGGAGCACGCCCCAGGTTCGTGTGCAGCACCACCCCCGTGGCGTTGATCACTCCGCCCAGCGACGGCCGCTCCAGACGGGCCAGACGCTCCCCCACCCGGCTCGCGTACCATTCCGGCTCCTCCGGCACGACCCCGCCTCCCTCGACCCCCGATCGGACCCGCGCCTGGATCGATCGGATCAGCTCCGCCAGCCGATCGCGCCCGGATCGCTCCAGGAGCGGCCGGAACGCCTCCGATTCCAACAGCGCGTCCACGCCCGGGATCCGGCGGCGAGGATCGCTCACTCGCCCCCCCGAGCCCGCGCCGGCGGGATCGTGTCCGGCGGGACCGTGTCCGGCGGGACCGTGTCCGGCGGGATCGTGTCCGGCGGGATCGTGTCCGGCGGGATCGTGTCCGGCGGGATCGTGTCAGCAGGGACCGTGTCCGGCGGGGGCGGGGGCGGCGTCGTGAAGGCGGCGGTGCCGCCTCCGCCGGGGACACCCTGGATGTTCGTCACCCCATCAACGCGGACGTAGTAGCTCGTGTCGGGGATCAGCACGCCGGGGACGCGGAAGATCAGCTCCTGCGAGGGCAGCGCGTCGTCGGCTGCCCCGGCCTGCGCGCGGCGGGCGGGGCGCCGCTCCGCTTCCGTGGTGTCGGTGCGCGGCGCATCCGGCGGCGGCTCGGCCCGCCCGGTGTCCGCCCGGGCCGTATCGCCCCGGACGGCAGCCACCGAGTCGGCCCGTGCGGCCTCGACCGAATCGCGGGCCGCCTCCTCCGCCGCCAGGATCGAGTCGAGACGGCTCCCGTGCAGGAGCCACCCTTCCCCGACGAGCGCGCTGTCGGGCAGGGTGTGGAGCCACGCCTGTCCGTCCACGGGCCCGACGGCGAAGTGGTCGTCGAAGAGGAGACGCACCTTTGTGGAGTCGATCACGCTCGCCCGGGCCAGGACGGCGGGCGTGGTGTCCGGCGGGAGCAGCGCCAGCTCCACGACCGTGGTGTCCTCGACGCCGAACGCGACCTCCACGCTGTCCTGGGGCTCGAAGAACTCGGCGACCCGGTCGCGGTCGGCGTCCTGCCAGGCCCGGACGTCGTACGCCCCGGCCGGGAGGTAGCGCAGCGCGAAGAACCCCGCCGAGTCCGTCAGGGCGACGTGGGGTGTTGCATCGATCCGGCGGACCGCCTCGATCCAGGCACCCTCCACCGTCCTCCCGGTGAGCCGGTCGGTCACGAACCCGACCAGGGCGGCCTCGAAGATCGGCGCGCCGGTGCTGAAGACGAGCTCGATGGGCTCCACCCGCGCGTTGTTGAAGAGGTCCCGGAATACCGGACGGACGACGATCCGGTAGACGCGATCCGGCTCCCAGTCACGCACCAGGGCGATCTCGATGGAGCGGCTGCCGGCGTCCACGTCCACCGGGCTGGTGGCCGGGGAGACGAGCACGGCGTCGTTCCATTCCGGGACGCCATCCAACCGCTCGCTGATCCGCTCGTTGAACCGGATCACGACCGGCGCGTCCAGATCACGCAGCGTATCGAAAGCCGCGGGCCTGACTTCGATGACCCGGGGCGGAGCTCGATCCGGCTCGCCGCCCGGGGGTGAGCCGGGCTGGGCACAGGCGAACGCCACCGCCGCCACCAGCGGCAGCGTAGCGGCCCGACCCCTCACGTCAGAGCCGCCAGCTTCCGCGAGAGCCGCTCCTGCTGGTCCCGGAAGCTCTCCACTTTCTCGCGCTCCCGTTCCACCACCGCCGCCGGCGCCTTGCTCGTGAACTGCTCGTTGCCGAGTCGCTTCTCCGTGTCGGCGAGCAGCCGCTCCACGCGCTCCACCTCCGAGCGCAGCCGGCTCACCTCCCGGTCGATGTCGATCACGCCCTCCAGCGGGATCAGCAGCTCCGCCCCGCTCCGAAGCACCGCGTTCGCCCCGGCACCGGTCGGCTCCCCGTCCGTGATCCGCGCCTTCGCCAGCCGTTGAACCAGCGCCTGCTCCCGCTCAACCACCCGCCGGAACGACTGTGTCTCGTTCGACAGCACCACCGAAACCTCGCTGCCGGGCGGCACGTCGTACTCGCCCCGGAGCGTCCGGATGGTGCCGATCAGCTCCATGAGCGCTCCCATCTCCCGCTCCGCGGCCGGATCTTCCCGCTCGGGGACCGGCTCGGGCCACGGCGCGATCATCAGCGACTCCGCACGCTCCTCCTCCCCGGGCCACGGCAGCCGGCGCCAGAGGGCCTCGGTGATGAACGGCATGATCGGGTGCAGCAGCCGGAATACGCCGTCGAGGACCACCACGAGCGTGGCTTTGGCCGCCTCCCGGCTCTCGGCCCCGGCCTCACCCTGCATCCGTCCCTTGATCAGCTCGAGGTACCAGTCCGCCACCTCGCCCCAGAAGAAGGCGTGCAGCGCCTCGGCAGCCTCGTGCAGCCGGTACGCCTCGAGGGCGGCGTCCACCTTTCGGGTGGTTCGCGACAGCCGCGACAGCACCCACCGGTCCGGCAGCTCCAGCGCGCCGTCCACCCGCGCCAGCGTGCTCACGGGCTCCTCGCCCAGGTTCATCAGCGCGAACCGGCCGGCGTTCCAGAGCTTGTTGGCGAAGTTTCGACCGGGGGCGAAGGCCTCCGCCAGGTCCTCGTAGTTGAGCTGGATGTCCGTGCCCACGGCCGCGCCCGACACCACGGTGTAGCGGAGCGCGTCGGCGCCGAACAACTCCACCACCTCGAGCGGGTCGATACCGTTGCCCAGCGACTTCGACATCTTCCGGTTGTGATGGTCGCGCACCGTCGCGTGCAGGAGCACGTCGCTGAACGGCGCGTCGCCCATGAACTCGTAGCCCGCCATGATCATGCGGGCCACCCAGAAGAAGAGGATGTCCGGCGCCGTGGAGAGGGTGCTGGTCGGGTAGAACGCGCGGAGGTCGGGGGTATCCTCCGGCCAGCCGAGGGTGCTGAACGGCCAGAGCCAGCTGCTGAACCACGTGTCCAGGACGTCCGGATCCTGGCGCAGGGCGCCGCCACACGCAGGGCACTCCGTCGGGTCCTCCCGCGCGACCACGACCTCGTCGCAGCTCGCGGCCTCGCAGTACCAGACCGGGATCCGGTGGCCCCACCAGAGCTGCCGGCTGATGCACCAGTCCCGGATGTTCTCCAGCCAGTTCTCGTAGACCGTCTTCCAGTGCTCCGGCGTGAACCGGACCCTGCCGCTCCGGCTCGCCGCCAGCGCCGGCTCCGCCAGCGGCGCCATCCGGACGAACCACTGCTCGCTGAGCCGCGGCTCCACCACCGTGTCGCAGCGGTAGCACCGGGGCACCGCGTGGACGTGCTCCTCCACTCGCTCCAGCAGCCCCTGTTCCCGGAGCGCCTCCACCACTCTCTGCCGCGCCGCGAACCGGTCCAGTCCGCGGAACGCCTCGGGCGCCGCGTCGCTGATCTCGGCGGTCGGCGTGAGGATGTCGAGCTCCGGCAGGTGGTGCCGCTTCCCGATCTCGAAATCGTTCGGGTCGTGCGCCGGCGTGACCTTCACGGCGCCCGTCCCGAACTCCGGGTCCACCCAGTCGTCCTCGATCACCGGGATCGTCCGGCCGGTCAGCGGAAGCTCCACGTCGGACCCGACCAGCCGGGCGTACCGCTCATCTCCCGGATGGATCGCCACCGCCGTGTCCCCGAGCATGGTCTCCGGTCGGGTGGTGGCCACCACCAGGTACGGTCGGCCGTCCGGGAGCCTCGGGAGGCCGGCGCCGGCTCCGGTCAGCGGATACCGGATATGGTACAGCCGGCCACCCGTCTCCTCCGGCTCCGCTTCCTCGTTGGACAGCGCCGTGAGGCAGCGCGGACACCAGTTGATGATGTAGTGCCCGCGGTAGATCAGGCCCTTCTCATACAGCCGGACGAACACCTCCCGAACGGCCCGGGAGAGGTCGGGGTCGAGCGTGAAGTGCTCCCGCGAGAGGTCGAACGAGCAGCCCGTGACCTCGAGCTGCCGTACGATACGGGGGCGGGTCTGGCCTACCCAGTCCCATACCCGCGCCTCGAACGCCTCCCGGCCAAGGTCGTGGCGCGTGAGGCCCTCTTCCGCCAGCTGGCGTTCCACCACGTTCTGCGTGGCGATCCCGGCGTGATCGGTGCCCGGAACCCACAGCGCCTCCCGCCCCTTCATCCGTCGCCACCGGATCAGCAGGTCCTGGAGCGTGTTGTTCAGCCCGTGACCCATGTGCAGGACCGCCGTGACGTTGGGCGGTGGAATCACGATCACGTAGGGCTCGCGTTCCCCTTCCAGCACCCTCCGGGCGGAGGCGCCGAAGTACCCCTTTTCTCGCCAGTCCTCGTAGAGCGACTTCTCGATCGAGCTCGGGTCGTACGTCTTGGACAGAGGTTCAGTCATAGTCGCCTACTGTACATCAGAATCGGCCCGACCGCTACCGGCCGGGCCGATCGGCGACGCTCCGGGCGCGATCGGCCCCGGCGCCGGTTCCCGCTCTAGGTCGTGGGCTCCTCCTCCACGCCCTCGCCCTCCCTTCGGTCGGACTCCTCCGGGGTCGAGGTCGGCCGGGGCGAGGGATCCAACCCCGCGTCCCGGATCTCCATCTCCTCCGTGGGCTTCAGGTCGCTCGATCCCACCGCCTCGGCGCCGGAGATCGGGTCGGGGCCCGACTCGGCGGCGTCCTCCACGTTCGTCACGTCGAGCTCCCGATCGAGCATCTTCTGCTTGTCGCTGGGACGGTCCGGATCCGTCGACGGCGACTGGCGCCGCGTCCCCATCCCCACGCCCATCCCGTAGTGGTGGCGTTCGGTCAGCTCGGGCGCGCCGTTCTCCCGGCGGCGGAGCGTTTCGGCGCGCCGGGTCTCTTCGGCCCCGATCACGATCCGGTTCACCACCGTGAACACCTCCGGCGTGTCCTGGGCCAGGCGCATCGCCCGCTCCGCTTCCTCATGCGTCTCGACCCGGCCGGTGAGCTCGACCACGCCGTCCGTGATGGAATCGACCTCGATCGCCCGACGCGCCAGCGCCTCGTCCTGGCGCAGCCGATCCGCCACCTCCGCACCCGGCCCGTGCAGCCGCCGCCCTCGCTCCCGACGGGTGTGCGGCCGGCGCCGCTCCGTCTCCCGGCGCCACAGCCACACGCCCGTGGCCATGCCCACACCCGCGGAGACTCCGAGCACGGTCCAGAGCACCTGTTTCCCCCGATCCCGCATCATGTCGCTGCCCCCTCCTGGTTTCCGTAAGCTGCCCCCACAGGAGGCGTGCAAACCCCGCACCAGTCCGGGGGTCAGCCGCCGTTCGACGTGCCTTTCGCTTCGGCGCGCTCCCGCTCTCGCCGCTCCCGGATCGCCCGGACACGATCCTCGAAGCTCTCGAGGATCATGCTCCGCTCGAGCTGCCGGTCCAGCTCGTACCACAGCTCCTGTTCGGCCCTCGCCTCCGGGTCCTCGGGGAACCAGATCGGGAGGGGGAGTGTCAGGCTGCCCAGGTGCAGCTTGCCGGGGCTGATCCCCCACTTGCCCCCCTCCGCGTCTTCGACGGTCCAGTCGCGTGCGCGCACGGCGGCCTCGGCGTCGGCGAGCGCCGAGTCGCTAAGGAGCTCCACGGCTTCCGCGATCCGGGCCTGCACGTCCTCGAACGTCGGTTCCCGGGGGATCAGGACCATGGGGCGCCAGAGGCGCGGATCGACCACCCGTGGTGCGAGGCGGTCCGCGGCGGTGAGAGCGTCGGCGGGCATGGAGTCGGCCGCGGCGGGCACGGAGTCGGTCCGGGCGCTCGCCACCATCGGGGGAGCCGTCGCCGGCGGGCGCTCGTCTTCACCCGGCCGCTCCGGCTCGGTCAGGGCGTCGTCCGGGAGGGGGCGCACCTCCACCAGGCGCATGCCGGGCGGCGGCTGCACCAACGCGGGCCCGACCGGCGCCGTCGCGGGGCGGGGCTGCGGCTCCAGCCATCCACCCACCACCCCGACCGCCACGAGGTGGATCGCCAGAGAGACGGCGAGCCCGGTGGCGAGCACACGCCGGTCGCGCGCCCTGCGCTGGCGGAGCGTGGGGCGCTTCGGCACGGTCTGTGGTGCGGGCGTCGGGGTCATCGTAGCTGATAAACCGGCCCCGCCGCTCCGTTCCCGTCTGCCGTCGGGCCGACGGGGGAAGGCCGGAGCCCGCGCCTCAGATCACGCGGCCCAGGCGCGCCGCCGCCTCCTCGAGGCGTTCCGGGCCCGTGGTGAGAGCGACCCGGAAGAAGCCTTCCCCGCCCGTCCCGAGCGCCGCTCCCGGCATGACGACGACCCCCTCCTCCCGGAGCGCCCGGAGCGCGAACGGCTCGGACGCCTTCCCCCCCGGGACCGGGATCCAGAGGTACATGGTGGCCCGGGGGCGGGTCACCTCGAAGCCCGCGTTCTGCAGTGCGGACACCGCCGCGTCGCGTCGCTCCCGGAAGGTGCGGACGTTGCCCGGCACCCATTCGTGGTGGCTGGCCAGCGCCGCCCGCGCCCCGGCCTGAACGGCCATGAAGTGCCCCGTGTCCACGAACGTCTTGACCCGCCGCAGCGCCGCCACGAGCTCCGCCCCGCCCACGGCCCACCCCACCCGCCAGCCCGTCATGTTGTACGTCTTCGACACGGAATGGAACTCCACGGCCACCTCCCGCGCGCCATCGATCTCCAGGATGCTGGGCGGGCGGTACCCGTCGAAGGCGAGCTCGCTGTACGCGTTGTCGTAGCAGAGGACCGCTCCGTGCTCGCGGCACCACCGGACGGCGTCCTCGAGGTAGCCCCGGGGCGCCGTGGCGGCGGTGGGGTTGTTCGGGTAGTTCAGGTACACGATCCGGGTCCGCCGGGCGACCGCGTCCGGGACCTCGTCGAAGGGGATCAGGAACTCGTTCTCCGGCCGCAGCGGGACCAGGTGGGGCTCGGCCCCGGCCAGCAGGGTGCCGCCCCGGTACGGCTGGTAGCCGGGGTCGGGGATCACCGTGGCGTCGCCCGGCCCGGCGTAGCAGAAGGCCAGGTGCGCGATCCCCTCCTTCGAGCCGAGGAGCGGCAGGACCTCGGTCATGGGATCGACATGCACGTCGAAGCGCCGCCCCATCCACGCTGCGACTGCCTCCCGGAAGGGGACGTAGCCCAGCTGGAACCCGTAGCGCCCCATGGCCGGCTCGGCGAGCGCCGCCCGTGCGGCGTCGAGCGCGGACGGCGGGGGCGACAGGTCGGCGTCGCCGGCGCCCAGGTCGATCACGTCCACGCCCCGGGTCCGGAGCTCGCGCAGGATCCCGGGCACCTCCGCCAGCGGGTACGGGGGGAATTCGTCGAAGCGGGAGTGGAGGGCGGGCATGGGGTCTCGGCGCGGTGGACGGGTCGTGAGCGG
>JBKGZE010000058.1:0-9224 GCA_046545735.1 Gemmatimonadota bacterium
GGGACGGGACCGGCCACGGGCCAGCCGGCGAACGCGGATCGCGCCGCGGCCTGCGGGATGTCACCGACCACGGTGATCCGCACCCGGTCCGGATGGTACATGCGCCGCGCGATGTGCCGGATGTCCTCCGGGGAGAGGAGGGCGGCGGCCGCGCCCCGGGGCGGCTCCGAGGCGCCATGGAGCTCGTGCCACAGCAGCCGCTCGACCCGGGGCCCCGGCTGCTCCAGCTCGGCCAGCACCCGGTCCTCCGCCCGGGCGCGGGCGCGGCGGAGCGTCGCCACGTCCAGGTCGGGTCGGACCGCGTCCCGGAGCAGGGCGGCCAGCGCGTCGAACGCCGAGGCGGGACCGGTCACCGCCAGCACGGCGGTCCCTGGCTCGCGCCGGAGCGACAGTCGGGCGCCCACCTGTTCGGCCGCCAGCGTCGCACGCGCTCGGGCCAGCTCCTGGAGCAGCTCGGCCGAGCCCTCGGGGAGCCCGGGCTCCACCGGCGCCGACATCCTCAGCGCCACCAGCGGCCCCGCCTGCCGGTGCAGCAGAACGGTGGGCCCCTGGGGCGGACGAACCATCGTCACCTCCAGGGGGCCCTGCGGCGCCCAGAGGAGAAGGGCGAGGAGCAGCGCGGTCACGGGCGGACCCGGAAACGAGAGCACCCCGGGAAGGTGTCACTTCCCGGGGTGCGTGGACAGAGAGGTCGGGCCGCGAACGGCATGGCCGTCAGAAGCGGAGCACGTCTCCCAGCACGAAGCCGTCGGGGTCGCGCGGGCGCCCGCTCACGATCACCTCGTAATGGACGCTCGGGCCGGTGACCAGCCCCGTTGCGCCGACTTCCGCGATCTTCTCCCACCGCTTCACCCGGTCGCCCGGCCGGACCACCAGGCTGTTCTTCTCCAGGTGCGCGTAGCGCGTGACGATCCCGTTCCCGTGATCGATGTCGATCATGTAGCCGTACGCGGCGCGCGTGTCCCCGGCGTAGATCACCGTCCCCTTGGCCGCGGCCACCACGGGCGTCCCGCGCCGGGCCACGACGTCGATGCCCTGGTGGGGACGCCGCTCGTTCAGGATCGGATGCAGCCGGTCGTGCGAGAACCCGCTCGAGATATGGCCATCCGTGGGCAGGATCGACGGGGTCCGCTCCCATTCGTCGATCTGGTCCTCCATGGCCTCCGTGGCATCGTCCCAGCTCGTGCTCAGGACCTGCGCGCGCCGGACCAGCGCGTCGAGCTCCTCGGTCGTCTCGAACGCCAGCGACGCCAGCGGCTGGTCGACCGGCCACAGCGGCGCCGACCGTACCGTCGGACCCGGACCGCCGATACCCGCCAGCTTCACGTCCTCGTCCAGCGGCTCCAGGTTCGCCAGGAGACGGTAGCGCTCGTCCTTCGTCGAGAGCTGGTCGAGCGCCGTCTCCAGCGTGGTCAGCGTGGTCCGGATCTCACCGATCTCTTCGACCAGCAGCGCGTTCGCCCGCTCCAACCGCTCCGCCTCGCCTCGCTCCCAGTCCACGACCACGAACCCGGCCGACAGGCTCGAAAGGACGACAAGCACCAGCACCGCCGTCGCGGAGGCTGCCTTCACCAACCGACTCGATAGCCGATACTGCCGCACCCCCGAATGGTCGTCCGGGACGACCATGAGTGTCCAGTGGCGGCGTGCCATAAGCTCCCGATTCGTTGGGTAGTGCGTGGGCCGATCTGCTTCGTAATGACCGGCTAGGATATGGGCTCGTCTCCATGGGCGTCAAGGAGCGTCCGGACGCGAGATTTCGGCAATCCCCGTTCCCGGAAGCCCCACCACCGTCGATACGCCGGGATTTCACAGAGCAAACGACCGATCGGAGACGGCGCCCGCCACGCCCGCGGCGGGCCCCGACCGACACATGATGTTCCGGCCCCTGCACTTATTTCCGGTCCGCCCGCGGGAAGAGCACCTCGCCCCTGCGGGCGGTGCAGCCCGCCAGCTCGAGTCCCGCGACGTCGTCCAGGGCGGGCAGGCGGTCCAGGCCGAGATCGCCGCGCAGCTGTGCCATCTTCACTGGCATGAAGGGCTCGAGCATGGTGGCGAGCGCGGCGAGGGTCCGGGCGAGGGCGCCGAGCGTGGCGTCGAGCTCGTCGCTCCGGTCCGGGTCCTTGGCCAGCGCCCATGGGGCCTGCGCCTCGATGAAGCCGTTGGCCTCGCCCGCCAGCTCCATGGCCGCCTCGATCCCCTGGTGGAGGAGGTTGCTGTCCATGGCGGATCGGTAGCGCACGAGCGCGTTGGGGATCTGGTCGTCCAGCGACGTCCGGGCTCCGTCCGGCACCGTGCCGTCCCGGTACCGCTCGATCATGGACAGGCTCCGGCTGGCCAGGTTGCCGAGGTCGTTGGCGAGCTCGGCGGTGTAGACGTCGTCGAAGCGGTCCCAGCCGAAGTCGCCGTCGCCGTTCCAGGGGATCTCGCGCATGAGGTAGTACCGCAGCGCGTCCGGCCCGTGGCGCTCGATGGCCGCATCCAGGGTGATCGGGACGCCGGCCGACTTCGACATCTTCGCCCCGCCGAAATTGATGAACCCGTGGGCCCAGACGGTCCGGGGGAGCGCCAGCTCGGCGCTCATGAGGAACGCGGGCCAGTAGATGCAGTGGAACCGCGTGATGTCCTTGCCGATCACGTGGAAGTCGGCGGGCCAGTACTCCCGGTAGCCCTCGTCGGGGAACCCGGAGGCCGAGAGGTAGTTGCTCAGCGCCTCGAGCCAGACGTAGATCACGTGGTCCGGGTCGTCGGGCCACGGCACGCCCCAGGGGAGGTCGGCGCGGGAGACGGAGATGTCCTCGAGTCCGCCCTCGATGACCCGCCGGACCTCGTTCCGCCGGCTCTCGGGCTGCACGAACTCGGGCCGTTCGTCCAGCAGGTCCATGAGCCGGTCCTGATACTTCGACAGCCGGAAGAACCAGTTCTCCTCTTCCTTCCACTCCACCGAGCGGTTCGGGTGGAGCGGGCACTGCAGCCCCGCGGCCCGGGCGGGGCCCGACGACGACGCCGTGGCGGCGTGCTCGGACGCGGCCGGCTTCGCTTCCAGCTCGTCCTCCACCTTGAACGCCTCGCAGCCCACGCAGTAGTAGCCCGCGTAGGTGGCGGTGTAGAAGTCGCCCGCCTCCTCGATCCGCCGGACCAGCGCCTGCGCGCCCCGGTGGTGCCGCGCTTCCGTGGTCCGGATGAAGTCGTCGTGGCTCAGGTGCAGCCGCTGCCAGGCGTCGGCGAACGTGGCGGCCAGCTGGTCGACCCACGCCTTCGGGCTGATGCCCCGCTCCTCCGCGCTCTGCAGCACCTTCTGCCCGTGCTCGTCCATCCCGATGACGTAGTGGACGGCCTCGCCCTTCAACCGGCGGTACCGGGCCATGACGTCGCCGCCGATCTTCTCCACCGCGTGCCCCATGTGGGGCGGGCCGTTGGCGTAGTCGATGGCCGTCGTTATGTACTTGTAGCGCTTCGGGTTCACCTGTCGTCCGATTCCCGTGGGTCGTTCCCGTTCTTCTGCCGCCGGCCCCGGCGCGCGCCGAGTGGCGACTCGCTCTCCACCTCGCTCCGTAGCTCCGCGAGCGCCACCGAGCGCCGATCGCCGGACTCGTCGCGGAGCGTGACCCGCTCCCGCCAGATGTCGACGGCGATCACCCGTTCCCGGCCGCGGCCCGTGGTCAGCCACTTCCCCTCCCGCGGGAACTTCTTGCGCGCCTCCACGTACGCCGAGTGCTCGTACGTCAGGCAGCACATGAGCCGGCCGCAGCAGCCCGAGATCTGGGCCGGGTTCAGCGACAGCCGCTGGTCCTTGGCCAGCTGCAGGCTGACCGGCTTCAGCTCTCGCAGCCACGTCGAGCAGCAGAGCTCCCGTCCGCACCGGCCCACGCCGCCCAGCAGCGCCGCCTCGTCCCGCACCCCGATCTGCTTCAGCTCGATCCGGGTCCGGAACGTCCGCGCCAGGTCCTTCACCAGCTCGCGGAAGTCGACCCGGCGGTCGGCCGTGAAGTAGATGGTCAGCTTGTTCCGGTCGAACTGCCACTCCGCCTCGGTCACCTTCATCTTCAACTGGTGCCGCCCGACCTTCTCCCGGGTCACCCGCCGCACCCGGGGCTCGTCCGCCCGCAACGCCATCCACCGCTGGACCTCCTCGTCGCGGGCCGACCGCAGCACCCGTTGCGACGGCGTGGGCGCCGCGCAGCCGGTGGAGCAGCCGGTGCACTTCCGCTCCGCGATCGCCCCCGCCGCCGTGACCCGGCCCAGGTCCTCGCCCCGGTCCGCCTCCACGACCACGTGCGCGCCCACCGGCGCCACCTCGCCGTCCGCGGCGAAGTAGTCCCGCCGGTTGCCCTTGAAGCTGACTTCTACGATGTGCATGCGGGAGCGTGCCTCACTCCGATGATGCGGCCTCCGCGTCCGCGGCGGGGGCCGCGGACTCCTGCCACTCCCCGAGCGCCGCGAACCTGGCCCAGCGCCGGGTCCGGAGCGTATCCGGGTCCAGCCCGGCCAGCTCGTCGACGTGGCGGACGAGCGCCTCCTTCAGCGCGGCGGCCGCGGCGTCCCAGTCGGTGTGGGCGCCGCCGGTCGGCTCCGGGACCACATCGTCCACCACGCCGAGCCCGGCCAGGTCGTCCGCCGTGATCCGCAGCGCCGCGGCCGCCTTGTCCTTGGCGTCCGCCGTCTTCCACAGGATGGCGGCGCAGCCCTCGGCGGTGATGACGCTGTAGGTCGCGTTCTCGAGCATGAGGATCCGATCGGTCACGCCCAGGGCGAGGGCGCCGCCACTGCCGCCCTCGCCGATGACCACGGAGATGGAGGGCACACGCAGCGCGGCCATCTCCCGGAGGTTGCGGGCGATGGCCTCGGCCTGCCCGCGCTCCTCCGCGCCCATCCCGGGGTAGGCGCCCGGGGTGTCGATCAGGGTGATGACGGGGTGGCCGAACTTCTCGGCCTGCTGCATGAGCCGGAGCGCCTTGCGGTATCCTTCCGGATGCGGCATCCCGAAGTTCCGCTTCAGGTTTTCCTTCATGTCCCGCCCGCGCTGGTGCCCGATCACCATGACGGTCCGGCCGTTCAGGCGGGCCCAGCCCCCCACGATGGACTCGTCGTCGCGGTACGCCCGGTCACCGTGCAGCTCCATGAAGTCGTCGAACACGCGCTCGAGGTAGTCGAGGGTGAACGGCCGTTTCGGGTGCCGCGCGACCTGCACCCGCTCGATCGGTGCCAGGGAACGGTAGGCCTCCTTCTTCATCTCTTCCAGCTTGGTCTCAAGCATGTCCAGCTCCGCGGAGACCTCGAGCCCCCGCTCCCGGGCCAGCGACTGGAGCCGGGCGATCTGGTCCTCCAGCTCCTGAATGTCCCGCTCGATGTCCAGCGACGATTCCATGCTCTATCCCTGCGCCCGTACGAGTCGCACCCGCTCCGGGCCGAACAGCTCCCGCAGCTCTTTCATCAGCTCCGGCGACGGCCGCACCGTCACCGTCCGCGACCGGAACCGCACCGGCCCGCTCCCCCCGCCGCCGTTCCCGTCGTTCCCGCCGTTCCCGCCGTTCCCATCGTTTCCGCCGTTCCCGCCGTTCCCGCCGCCGCTCGCAGTGTCCCCGGACCGGTCGCCTCCGGGGCCCCGGTCGGTCCGGAGCACCACGTACAGCGGACCGTCGCCCGGGCTGCCGCGCAGCACGGGCGTGGCCGCATCGACCCGTTCCACCGTCTCGCCCGGGGCGAGCTCCAGCTCGATGCCTATGGAGCCGGCCGTCCGCAGCCGCGCCAGCGGGATCGCCTCGTCGAGGAAGATCGGCGGATCGTCCTCGTCACGGTCCCGCCCGGAGACCTGGCCGCGGACCAGCACCGCGGCGTCCTGCACCAACGTATCCCGGTGCGCTTCCCAGGCCTCGTTGAAGCAGAGCACGGACGCGGTCCCGTGGAAGTCCTCCGCCGTGATGCGCCCCCACTCCTTCCCGTTCCGCTTGGAGATCTGCCGGGCCACCGCCGTGACCACGCACGGCAGCTCGACTCGCCGGTCCCGGTGCTCCGCCAGGTTCGCGGTGGTGACGCCGTCGAACAGGCGCAGCTCCTCGGCGTACCTGTCGAGCGGGTGCCCGCTGATGAAGAAGCCGAGCACCTCCTTCTCCCGCGCCAGCCGCTCCGACTCCGGCCACTGGGGCACGTCCGGCAGCTTCGGCGCCTCCCGCGCGGGGGCGGCCGCGCCGCCCAGGTCGAAGAGCGAGCCCTGCCCGCTCTCCCGGTCCGCCTGCCGCAGCTGCGCCTCCCCCAGCGCCGACTCGAGCCCCGCCATGAGCCGGGCCCGGTGCCCGAAGGAGTCGCACGCGCCGGCGGCGATCAGCGCCTCCAGCGTGCGCTTGCCCACCACCCGCGTGTCCACCCGGTCCATCAGCTCGAACAGCGTCTCGAACGCCCCGTCCTCCCGGGCCTCGAGGATCGCGCGGACAGCGTTCTCCCCCACGCCGCGGCACGCACCCATCCCGAACCGGATCGTGGTGTCGGAGACGGGGGTGAACTTCCAGCCGCTCTCGTTGACGTCGGGGGGGAGCACCTCGATCCCCTGCGCGTGGCCGGGGACGTGGCGCGCCATCTCGCGACATTCTGCGATGTACTTTACCACGTCGTCGGTCTTGTCCACAACCGAGGACAGGAGCGCCGCCATGAACTCCGCCGGGTAGTGCACCTTCAGCCACGCCGTCTGGTAGCTCAGCAGCGCGTAGGCCACCGAGTGGGCCCGGTTGAAGCCGTAGCGGCCGAACGTCTCGATCTGCTCGGCGATCTCCGTGGCCGTCTTCCGGTCCACGCCCCGCTCCATCGCCTGCGACGTGAACTTCTCGATCTGCCGGGCGATGAGCTCGGCGTCCTTCTTCCCGACGGCCTTCCGCATCACGTCGGCCTCGGCCAGCGTGAAGCCGGCCAGGACCTGGGCGATTCGCATCACCTGCTCCTGATAGGTGATGACGCCGTACGTGGGCTCCAGCACCTCCTGCAGGTCCGGGTGCGGGTAGCGGACCGGCTCCTGGCCGAGCTTGCGGCGGATGTAGACGTCGGTCATGCCGGAGTCCAGCGGACCGGGCCGGATCAGCGCGTTCGTGGCGACGAGGTCCTCGAACCGGTCCGCCCTCATGGCCCGGAGCTTGTCCGTGGCCAGCGACGACTCGAACTGGAACACGCCGCTGGTCCCGCCGTGGGCGAGCATCTCGTAGACCGCGGGGTCGTCGAGCGGGACGTCCTCGATGCGGTCGTACGCCGCGCCCGTGTCGGGGTGCCGCAGGACGCCGTGCCGCGCCTTCACCGCGTCGGCCGCGTCGTGGATCACGGTGAGCGTCTTCAGGCCGAGGAAGTCCATCTTGAGCATCCCGGCCTGCTCGAGGGCGATCATGTCCCACTGGGTCACGATCACGTCCTCGTCGCCGTTGGCGCCCGAGCCCCGCCCGCCCGCCTGGGTGCAGATGGGGACGTACTCCTGGAGCGGTCCCGGCGCGATCACCACGCCCGCGGCGTGGACGCTGGCGTGGCGGCTCAGCCCCTCCAGCGTCTCGGCGTAGTCGAGCAGACGACGGATCCGGTCGTTGGCCGCCGCGAGCTCCCGCAGCTCACCGATCCGCTCCCGCGCCTCCGCCACCGTCATGCTGTTCCCCGGCGCGTTGGGCACCAGCTTCGCCAGCTTGTCCGTCTCGACCGCCTCGAACCCGAGCACGCGGCCCACGTCCCGGATCACGGCCCGCGACTTCATGGTCCCGAACGTGATGATCTGGCCCACGCTGTCGCGCCCGTACTTCTGGCGCGTGTACTCGATGACCCGGCCCCGCTTCTCGTAGCAGAAGTCGATGTCGATATCGGGCATCGAGACCCGGTCCGGGTTCAGGAACCGCTCGAACAGCAGGTCGAACCGGAGCGGGTCCACGTCGGTGATCCCCACCGCGTACGCCACCAGCGAGCCGGCGGCCGAGCCCCGACCGGGACCGACCGGGATCCCGTTCTCCTTCGCCCAGTTGATGAAGTCGGCCGTGATCAGGAAATAGCCGCTGTAGTCCGCGTCCGGGTTCGTGATCACGCCCAGCTCGTAGTCGAGCCGCTCCTGCACGTCCCCCGGGATCGGGTCCCCGAACCGCTCCTTCGTACCCTCCACCGCCATGTGCTTCAGCAGCGACGTCTCCGTCTCGAAGCCGTCGGGGAGCGGGAACTTGGGCACGTAGTACTTCTTCGGCAGGTCCAGCGCGACCTGGTCGGCGATGGCCAGCGTGTTCTCCAGCACGTCGGGACGGTCCGCGAACCGCCCCGCCATCTCGGCGCCCGACTTGAAGTAGAGCCCCCGGTCGTAGCGCATCCGGCTCTCGTCGTCCCGGTCCTTCCCCAGCCCGATGCACAGGAGCACGTCGTGCGCGTCGTGGTCCTCCGGGTTCAGGAAATGCACGTCGTTCGTGGCGACCACCGGCAGCGACAGCTCCTCCGCCAGCCGGAAGATCCCCTGGTTCAGCCGGACCTGACCCTCGGTGTCGTGCCCCTGCACCTCCAGGTAGTAGCGGTCCCGGAAGACGTCCGCGTACCACGACGCGGCCTCCGTCGCCGCCTCCCACCGGCCCGCCAGGACGTGCTGCGCCACCTCGCCCGCCATGCACGCGGAGCTCACGATGAGCCCCTCCGAGTGACGCTCCAGGACCTCCCGGTCCAGACGCGGCTTGTGGTAGAAGCCCTCCAGGAACCCGATGGACGAGAGCCGCACCAGGTTCCGGTAGCCCGCCAGGTCCCGGGCCAGCACCACCAGGTGGTAGTACGGCCGCTCCCCACGGGCCGCCGACTTCAGGCGACGGTCCCCCGGCGCCACGTACGCCTCCATCCCCACGATCGGCTTGATCCCCGCCTTCGTCGCCATCCGCCGGAAGCTCCACGCCCCGTACATGGTGCCGTGGTCCGTCAGGGCGAGCGCCGGCATCTCGAGCTCCTGCGCCCGCTCGATCAGCGCGCTCAACCGGTTCGCGCCGTCAAGCAGCGAGAATTCGCTGTGGGTATGGAGGTGGACGAAGGACAAAATGGCTCACTTTCGTTCGCAAATGGCGGGGCTGCGCCCCGCAACTGGCCGCTTCGCGGCATCTGGCTCACTTCGTTCGCAAATGGCGGGGCGTGCGCCCCGCAAACGGCCGCTTCGCGGCAACCGGCTCACTTCGTTCGCAAATGGCGGGGCTGCGCCCCGCAAACGGCCGCTTCGCGGCAACCGGCTCACTTCGTTCGCAAATGGC
>JBKGZE010000059.1:0-9200 GCA_046545735.1 Gemmatimonadota bacterium
CACCTGCTCCGGTCAATGGCCGAGGCCGGCGGCGGCAGCACGTACTACATCGAGACGCCGGACCAGGCGCCGGCGGTGTTCGAGGCCGAGATCGAGGGGCTCATGGCCCTGGCGGCGCAGAACATCGCGGTCACCATTTCACCGGCACCGGCCGTAGATCACGCGACGGTCCTCCACCAGTACCCGCGTCAGCAGACCGACGACGGATCCCTCCGCCTCGAGCTCGGCGACCTCTACGCCCTCGAGCCCAGGTCCCTCCTCTGCGAGTTTCTCCTCACCAGCGATGACGGCGCCGCCGAGGCCGACGTCGCCACCCTCACCAGCGAGGGCTACGTCCTGCTCCCGAACGGGGGCGTCGAGAAGAAGAGGGTGAAGCTGCCGATCCGGGTGCAGCGGTCCGGCGCGGCCGTCGTGAACCCCGAGGTTCGGCGGGAGCTGCTGCTCCTGGAGGCCGCAAAGGCCCGGGAGGAGGCGCTGGAGGACCGGGCTTACGGCGCGTTCGAGGACGGCGCCCGGAAGCTCCGGACCATCGCCGAGAAGATGGCGCCCCACGCCGCGTCGGATGACGAGGTCCGGGACGAGGTGGAGGACCTGCGCGACCTCGCCGAGAAGTTCGATGAGGAGCAGGTGTCCGTGAAGGACGCGAAGTGGATGTACCAGCGTGCGTACAGCAGCGCCCAGAGCAAGCGCGCAATGAGCGAGCGGCTGGTCGCGGATCGGGCCATCGAGCGGAAGAAGCGAAGTGGCGGACCGCAAGCAAGCGACGACTAGGGAATGCGCGGGCTGCGGCGCGGGCGCAGGGTCGCGGGTCACCTCACCCGGGTGATCCGCGCCTCGTAGTCGGGGATCGGGTCCTCGCGGTGGCAGCGGCGCAGCTCCTCCTCCAGGGTTCTCGCCCGATGCAGCACCAGCTCCGCGCACTGGTCGCGGAGGCGATACCGTATGGCGGCTCGGCCGCCGTTGTCGCTCAGCCGCCGGAAGTACACCCATTCGGTCGCACTGTGGGTCGAGCTGGAGCGCATGAGCGAGCAGCGCCGGGAGAGTCGGGATTACGGCAAGACCTTGCGGGGGACCGTGGCGGGCTTCGGCCGAGGGTGACTCTGGACCTGAACAGACGATTCATGACGCCGTGCCGGGGCTGGCGCGGGACTGATCCGGCGGGGGGGGAGCCAGGGCGGGCGCCATTTGCTGCGGAGCTCATCGATCTCTACCTTTTTTCTTCGCAGAAGCCCACCACGCCGCACAGGCCGGCACTGTCACACCTCTCTGCTATCGTCGGGGGAGACGAACGAAACGATCCTCAGACCGTTTACCGCGATGCCGCACGAGATCCACCTCTTTCCGCCGGACGCCGCACCTGCCGACCTGCTGCTGCAGCGCCTCAGGCGGGCTCTCGCGGAGGTCGAGGACGTCCTCTACCTGACGCCCGGCGACCACATCGCGCGGGAGCGCGTCCTGGAGCTGGCCCGGCACCGGGCCGTTCTCGATCCGCCCGTCATGAGCATGGGGCAGCATGCGCGGAAGGTGCTGGCGGCCGCCGATCGTGTGCTCGCCCCGTCGCCGCCCCCACGGCTCGTTGAGCTGCTGCTCGAGGACGCGCTGAGGGAGGAAGTGCCGGAGCTGGTGTCGGGACCTGGGCTGGCGGTCGCCGCCCGCCAGAGCATCGAGCGGCTGATGCGGGACGGCTGGACCCCCGCGAGCTATCGGCGGGCGCTGGACGAGCGGGGCATCGACAGTGCGGCGGCGCGACGGTTGAGCCGTCTGTGGGACCGGCTCCACGAGCTGGCCCCCGACTGGGACGGCGGTGCGGTCTACCGGGCGGCGCTGGAGAAAGGGGCCTTGGAAGCCCCACGGCTCCTCCTGGTGGAGCTCGGCGCACTCGCAGGCGACCTCGAGGCGCGGTACCTGGCGCGCCTCATGGAGGCGACCCACACCGCCGGGGGCGAGGTGGTGGTGGGCGCAATCGCCACGGGTCCGCAGGAAGGTCCCCGTGCGCGGTCGCTGCGGGCGGTCCGGTCGATGCTCCCGTCGGAGGTGGAAGTGCGTGAGCACGGCGTCGTCGGTGCGGACGGGAACGGCGGCGGCAGCGGTGAACGCGGCTCCGCCGCTCCGGCCGGCGTATTCGCGCGGCACCTCTTCACCGGCACAGCCCATCCCGCGGGACAGGACCTTCCGGTGATTCTCCTCGAGGGCGCCCGGAGCACCGATGCGGCCGACCTGGCGGCCATGGAGGTCCGGCGACTGCTGGCGGAAGCACCCGACGCGGACGCTCTCCTGGACCGCGGGATCACCGTGGTGGTGCCGGACCGGGAGGAGCGGCGGAGGGTGAAGCGGGCGATGGAGCGGACGGGGCTCCCGGTCGTCGGCGTCCCGCGCCTCCCGATGCACGAGCAGCCGGGCGGACGGTACGTCCTGCTGCTGACGGAGCTGCTGGAGCAGGGTGAGGACACGCCGATCTCGGCGGTGCTGGACCTGCTGGCCTCGGGCGGGTGGCGTCAGGGGGCGCGGACGGTCGATTACCTCCTCCGCCGGGTCCAGGTGGATGGCGCGTTGACTCTCGGAGATGTCTTCACGCTGGACCGGCTGGAGTCGAGCGAGTCGGGTCGGCGAATGCTCGGGACCCTTCGGAAGCTGCTGGACCTGGCGGCCAGGATGAAGTCGACAGCGTCCGGGGAACGCGCCGGGGTGCTGCGGGCGGCGCTCGGCCAGGCAGACGACACGAGCCTCGACCCGCGCCGGCGTGCCTGGCGGGACCACGGGGCTTCCGCCGCCGCCTCCGGGCACGGCACGCCCGCGCCCGTGCTCGGCGCCGCCGGGTTCGTCCGACCTTTGCGGAAGCTGGATGACCTGCTGGAGCTGCTGAGTGAGCGGATCAGGCGCGGTGCATGGAACCCCACGCCGGGGGAATGGCTGGAGGCGCTCCGTCGGCTGGTCCGGGAGACATCGTTGCAGGTCGGTTCGGCGCCGCAGCGGGGGGTGGTGATCGCGGCACCGGACCGGGTCGAACCGTCGGCGGTGGTCATCGTCAGTGGCCTTACCGAACGACGGTTCCCGCGCACGCCCCGGCAGGACCCCTTCCTCCAGGACGGCGTCCTCCGTCGCCTGGCCGGGGGGTGGCTCCCGCCCGCGACGTCGGCGGCCGGCGCCGACGAGGAGCGGGAGGCGTTCCAGCTCGCGTGTGGCGCGGCTGAGGACCGGCTGTTCCTGGCGACGGCGCTCATGGATGACGGCGGCGGTGAGCTCGTGCCGTCGTTCTTCATCCGCGACGCCGCGCAGGCGCTGGGCTACGAGGACGAGGACGCCCTGCCGCGTCGCACCCGGCACCTTCGGGACCTGGCGCCCCGGAGCACGAACGGCTCCGCGGAGGCCACGCCCGACTGGCGGGCGCGGGTGACGGGATCCGAGGAGAAGGAATGGCTGCGGCTGAAGGCCGGCCGGGTGAGCGCATCGCAGCTGTCCCGCTACGCCAGCTGTCCTTTCCAGCACTTCCTGGAGAGCCGGCTCCGGCCGGACGCGATCGAGGTGCCGGAGCTGGACGCGCTCCGGAAGGGCTCCCTCGCCCACGGCTGGCTGTACCGATTCGGTCGAGAGCTCGACGGCTGGCGACGGGGCGAGGAGGCGCTGGAGGAGCTCCGGGCGACTCCGGCTCCGACAGCCCCGCGCTCCGCGTTCGCCCCGCTGCCCGCCCGGCTGGACTACCAGGCCACGCTGGAGGAAACCGTCGCCTTCCTGGAGGGCGAGCTCGAGCGACTGGAGGCGGCGGCTTTCACGCCGCGCTACCACGAGCTGGCGTTCGGCCGCGGCCAGCAGGAGCGGGATCCGGCGTCGCTGGATGACCCCGTCGCCCTGGAGGTTGAGGGCCGGGAGATCCGGTTCGCCGGGTCCATCGACCGGGTCGACGTCGCCGCCCGGGACGGCGGCGGCTCGCTGGCGCTGGCGATCGACTACAAGACCGGCCACGTGAAGGACTACACCCGCGCGCTGGAGCGAGGCGAGGAGATCCAGCTGCCGCTCTACCTCCGGATCCTCGAGACGGGCTTCGGCCAGGAGCCGGTGGGCGCGCTCTACATGTCCGTCCGGCACGACGAGGTCGCTGGCGTGGTGCGGGAGGAGCACGTCGGGGCGCTGGGCGGTCTCGGCGGCAACGTCCTCGTGCTGGGCGAGGAGGACTGGAAGGAGCTGCGGGCGCGGGCGGACGCCGAGATCGCGCGGCTGCAGGCGTCCATGGCCGACGGGAAGATCGCGGCCGGGCCGCGGCGATGGGACTGCGGCTTCTGTGAGGCGCAAGCGATCTGTCGCATCGATGTATGGAGGGCGAAGCAGGATGGCTGATCAAGAGAGCGGACCCCGGTTCACGGAGCAGCAGAAGGCGGCGATCGAGGCGAAGGATGCGCTCCACGTCGTCTCAGCCGGCGCCGGGTCGGGCAAGACTACGGTCATCGTCGAGCGGATCCTGCGGCTGGCGGAAGAGGGCGAGGGTCCGGACCGGCTGCTGGCCATCACGTTCACGGAGAAGGGCGCCGCCGAGCTGAAGCGCCGGCTGGTGACCGCCTTCGAGGAGGCAGGTCGAGAGTCTGAGCGGCGGGACGCCGAGGCCGCCTACATCTCCACGATCCACGGCTTCTGCGCCCGGATCCTCAGGGAATGGCCCGTGGAGGCGCGGGTCGACCCGGGGTTCGGGATCCTCGACCCCATCGAGGAGGCGATCTTCCACGAGGAGCAGCTCGAGGCGCTCTATCGGGACGACGAGTTCGCCCGTCTCCTCCAGGAGTACGGCACGGCGTGGAACGCCGACCAGCCGGAGCTGTTCCGCATGGTCCGCGACCTGATCGCCGCCTGGCGGGAGAAGGGCGTGACGGTCGAGGAGCTGCGGCGTGAGGCGGATCCGGAGCGACTGGTGGAGCGGGCGCTCGATGAGCACCGGGCGCTGCTGGCGGAGGAGTGGGCGCGGATGCTCGAGCTGCTGGCCGGCGCCGACCGGTTGACCGACGCGGAGTACGTCGGCGGGAAGTCGGGGAAGAAGTACGCCCGTCTCTGCCAGTTCGTGAGGGAGCTGACGCCGGACGAGCCGCGGTGGGGGCTGGCGGAGGAGCTGTGGCAGTGCATCGGGTTCTACGCCCACGCCCGGAAGCAGGAGAAGCCGCAGTGGCAGGAGGCGCTGGAGCCCGCGCGGGACGTGGCGGCGCGATTTCGCGGGTACGATCCCGCCACGGCCGAAGACCTCGAGCGGGAGGCGGCCCGGCGGCGGGCCGCCATCATGGGCTGGGCGGCCGACGTGTGGCAGGCCTACGACGAGTTCAAGGCCGAGCGGAACCTCCTGGACTACCAGGACCTCCAGCTCCTCGCCCTGCGCCTGCTCCGGCAGAGCGACACGGCCCGGGACGCCTACCGGACGCGGTTCCGGAACATCCTGCTGGACGAGGCGCAGGACACCAACCCGCTCCAGTACGACATCCTGCGGGAGCTCTGGACGGGGAAGAATCGGTGGTTCGTGGTCGGCGACCCGAAGCAGGCGATCTACGGCTTCCGCACGGCCGACCTCGACCTCTTCCTGGACCTGGTCGAGGAGGCCGAGGGCGTGACGGAGCTGCCGGACAACTTCCGCTCGCGCGAAGAGGTGCTCGACGCCGTCAACGCCGCGGGCCACGCCTTCTGGGATCAGGAGCCGCGGCTGCGGTTCTTCGAGCTGCGAGCGGGGCTGCCGTACCCGTGCGGAGGAGCCGGTCCCCGCGTGGAGGCGACGATCGTGGAGCAGCGGACGCTCCCGGAAGAGGAGCCGGGCACGCACGAGACCGTGGCCGATACGCGCGAGCGTGAGGCCCGCTGGGTCGCCGATCGGCTGCTGACCCTGAAGCAGAATGAGCGGCTGCTGGACCGGAAGTCCGGCGGGCTCCGGCCCTTCCGGTGGAGCGATGCCGCCATACTGCTCCGGACCCGTACGGGATTCGCTCCCTTCGAGCGCGCCTTCCAGGACGCCGGTATCCCCTACGTCACCGCGGGGAGCCTGGGGTTCTTCGATGGGCTGGAGGTTCAGGATCTGCTGAATGGACTCGCCGTTGCGGTGAACCCGCTGGACGACGCCCGCCTGATCGCCGCGCTCCGGTCGCCCCTCTGCGGCATCTCCGACGACGCGCTGGTCCGGCTCCGGATGGAGCTGGAGGCGGGTGAGCGAAATGGGTTCTGGGAGGTGGTCGAGGATGGCCTCGCACTGCCGGACCGGGACGCGGAGCGCCTGGAGCGGTTCACCGGAGTCGTGCACCGGCTGCGGGACGTGCGCGGCGTGGTGCGGCCGGCGGACGCGCTGGACATGCTGCTGACCGGAACCGATTACGTGGCGCGGCTGGAGGGAGGGACGCGCGCCGAGGCTCGGGCCGCCAACGTGCGCCGGCTCGTGACCTTCGCGGAGTCGCACCCCGAGCACTCCCTGCAGCAGTTCCTCCGCCACGCCGTGCGTGCGGCCCGGCACCTGAGAGACGAGGTGGACGCCGTGGTGGCCGATCCCGACGCCGACGTGGTCCGCATCTCCACCGTGCATGGCGCCAAGGGGCTGGAGTGGCCGGTGGTGTTCCTGGCCGACCTGTGCCGGGAATACTGGCGCTCCGCGAAGCATTCGGGTGTCACGTCCGACGGCCAGCTCGTGCTGGCGGTGGCGGAAGATCCCACCGCCAGCAAGACGAAGTGGCTCAGGCCGTGGACCGCCCGGCCCCTCCTCGAGCGGCTGGACGCGGCGGCCATGGCCGAAGCCCAGCGGCTGCTCTACGTGGGGATGACCCGCGCACGGGAGCGCCTCGTGCTGTCGGGCGCGGCCAAGCGAGGCGCCAGGGTCGAGGACGAGCTGAAGCGGCCGGTTCACTGGCTCCGGGGACGGCTGGAGCTCGAGGAGTGGCCGCCCGAGGACGAGGATACCGCGGGCGAAGGCGGCACCGGCGGCGAAGGCGAGAACGGCGTCGCCACACTCCAGCGGGCGTGGGGACAGGCCGAGGTGACCGTCCGGTGGGTCGGGGAAGAGTGGGAACGCGCGGAGCGCAGGCCCCGCGTCCCGGAGGACGAGCAACGAGCGGAGCCGCCTGTCGCGGGCAACGGCACCGAGCCGGATCCGCCCACGCCGGAGGTCACCCAGCCGCCGGTCAAGCTGCTGCCCGTCACCCGTCTCGCCGGCTTCCTTCGCTGCCCACTGGTCTTCCGCTTCTCGGAGCTGGGGCTGACGGAGTTCGCCCGAGGTGCTGGAGGAGTCGACGATCGCGCCGAACCGGAGCCCGACGACGAAGAGCAGGCGGAAGCTGTGGGAGCCGCTCTCGGCGACCTCGTTCACGAGGCACTCGAGCGGGCCGATTTCGATGCCGACCCCACCGCCGAGGCCGCCCGACTGGCGCCCGGCTCGGCCAGGGCCCGTGCCATGGTCGAGAAGGTCCTGCGGTCATCCCTCGCCGAGGAGATCCGAAGGGCCGTAGAGATCCGCCGGGAAGTCCCGTTCTACCTCCCGCTCGGGGACGGCCGGGCCGCCGTGCTCCACGGCATCATCGACCTGGCGTTCCGGGATGGCGAAGGTGATTGGCACGTCGTGGACTGGAAGACGAACGCGATCCACGACGAGCTCCGGCTGCGCACGCTGGTCGACCAGCACTCCCGGCAGGTGCGGCTGTACGCGGCGGCGCTCAGCCGCATGGACGGCGCCGGCGTGGCGTCCGGCCGGCTGGTCTACCTGGCGAGGAACCTGGCGGCGGATGGCGTGCAGCCGGTCGACGTCGGCGAAGCGGAGCAGGAGCGGACGCTTACGACAGCGGCGCACGCCGCCTCCCGGATCGGCGCGGCGCGGTACGAGACCATGGCCGGTCCCAAGTGCGAAGGCTGCGGCTACCGGCGAGGTGGCTGGTGCCACGTGGGGCGGGAATGGAAGGTGGCGACGGCGTGACGGAATAGCACGGCTGGGTCCAGTGTCACACCCCCTCCGCATATTCCCTCCGTAGCACACACCACCCGAGCCTGGAGGGGCCATGATTCCCGTGAAGATGGGCACACCGCGGTCGCACGACGGTCTCACGCTGTTCCCGCTGTTCCTGAACGACGACCAGGACGCCGACGGTTCCGGTGGCTCCGACGGCTCCGGTGACTCCGACGGCTCCGGTGACTCCCGTGGACCCGGCGGCTTCCACACCCCGTTGACGCTGCTGGCGGACGCACTGGAGGCCGGGTCGCTGGAAGTGACGGAGGTGGACGAGAATGGGGTCGTCGGAGAGCTCATTGCCATCAACCGCGGACCCACGCCCGTGCTGATCCTGGACGGGGAGCAGCTCATCGGCGCGAAGCAGAACCGGACCACCAGCCGGACCATCGTGGTGGCGGCGTCGCAGCGGACGGCCATCCCCGTGTCGTGCATGGAGCAGGGGCGGTGGCGGCACGTGAGCGCGTCCATGAAGCACGGCGGGGAGCACTCGCCGTCCAGCGTCCGGCGTCACGCCCGGCGGGTGGAAGGGGAGGACGCGGCGAGGGAGTCGGACGAGGTCGCGCGGCCGCGGGAGCCGGGCGCGCATCGTCCCCGGGCGTCGTCGCCATCGGAGCTGCTGGCCATGGCGCAGGGGGACGTGTGGCACTCGGTGGCCGAGTCGAGTCACCGGTCGGGCGTATACTCCGAGACGGGAGCGCTGGACCACGTCTACGCGCAGCGCCGCGAGGGGCTGGAAGAGCGGGCGGCGCGGTTCCCGTCGGAGCCGGGGCAGGTGGGGCTCATGGCGTTCCTCTACGGCGCGCCCGTGGGGCTGGACCTGCTGCCGGACGCGGGCGTCTACGAACGAGTGCACGAGCGGCTGGTGAGAGCTTACCTGTTCGAGAGCGCGGATGCCGCCGCGGACCGGCCGGATCACGGCGAGTACGCCGGGTCCGTGGACGTGTCGTGCCCGGACCGCGATGTCTTCCTCGCCGCCGCCCTCGAGGCGACCCGGATCCCCAGGGAGACCGTGGGGCTGGGCACGTACTCGGTCGTCTCGGGGCCGGACATCTTCGGCGCCGAGCTCGCGCTGGACGGGGAGCTGGTGCACCTGAGCGCGTTCAACGGGATGGAGTGAGACGACGGAACAGGCCGCTCGGCTCTTCCTGCGGTCTGGTAGATGGTCGGGCGGAGTTCCTTCTCCGGACGCCCCGTGCAGCCCCCCGTTGACCTGCGCGGGCCGCGGGCTCTACCTTCAGAGCCGACAGTCAGGCGG
>JBKGZE010000060.1:0-9122 GCA_046545735.1 Gemmatimonadota bacterium
CCGCTGGACCAGCCGGGCATGAAGGTCCGGGAGGGCCAATACATCCTGGCCGTCAACGGCGAGGATCTCACCGCCGACGACGACCCCTACCGCCTGCTGGACGGGACCGCCGGCCGCCAGACCGTGCTCCGGGTCAACGACGAGCCGTCGCCGGACGGCGCGTGGACGGAGACGGTGGAGCCGGTCCAGAGCGAGACCGCGCTCCGGCAGCGGGCGTGGGTGGAGGACAACCGCCGCCGCGTCGACGAGCTCTCGGACGGACGGCTCGCCTACGTCTGGGTGCCGAACACCGGCGGGCCGGGCATGACGTCGTTCAACCGGTACTACTTCTCCCAGCAGGACCGGCAGGGCGCCATCATCGACGAGCGGTACAACGGCGGCGGGCTCCTGGATGACTACATGGTCGACCTCATGACCCGGGAGCTGCGGGCCGCCATCACCAACGAGGCCCTCCACGGCGAGCCGTATCGGCTGCCGGCCGGGATCCTCGGGCCGAAGGTGCTCCTGATCAACGAGCGCGCGGGCTCCGGCGGCGACTACTTCCCCTGGGTCTTCCGGCACCAGGGCGCCGGCCCGCTCGTGGGGATGCGAACCTGGGGCGGGCTCGTGGCCTCCTCCGTCGCCTACCCGCTGGTGGACGGCGGTACGGTGACCTCCCCGTCCAGCGCCGTGTTCGACCCGGAGAACAGCTGGATCGCCGAGAACGAGGGTGTCCCGCCGGACATCGAGGTGTGGAACGACGCGAAGGCCGTGGCCGAGGGGCGCGACCCGCAGCTGGAGCGGGCTGTCCGCGAGGCGCTGCGGCTCCTGGAACAGGAGGGCGGCCGGCCTGAGATCACGCCGCCGCCGTTCTCCACGCCGGCGCGCCCGGGCGGCTGAAGGCGACGATGCATTCCTTGACCTCTCGCGCCACTCCGCATACGGGCGAAGCCGGGGAGAAGGCGCCGCAGACCGGGCGCAGCATGCGACCTCCAGGGATGGGGCACGCGCGCCTCACCCGCGATCCACGAAGTTCAGGAACTTCCAGCCGCCGTCCATCTCCACCACGGTGTCCATGAGTGGGAGCACGCCGACCGCCCCGGTGTCGGTGCGCCGCACGACCATGCGGGACCGTCGGTGGATGGTGAACGCGTCGTATTCCTCCGGCTCGGGCCCCAGCTCGACGCGCACCAGCTCGAGCGGGGCGCCCGAGTGGTCCAGGAGCACGCTGCGGCGGGCGTCGCGGCTGCGTGGGCCGGTGATGCTCCAGGCGAACTCGAAGGGCATCTGTTCGCGGTCCGGCAGGACCGGCCAGAGCAGCGTCTCGTACTCCTCGCGGGTGACCATGAGGTCGGCGAGGGCGTCCTCGTCGCCGCGCCGGAGCGCGTCCAGGGCGGCGCGGGCGAGGGCCTCGGGCGAGGGGCGGGCCCCTTCAAGGGGCGGCCGCTCGGCCGGGGCGCAGGCGAGGGGGGCGAGGCCGAGGGCCAGGGCGAGGCCGAGGGCCAGGATTCCATGGGTGCGCATCGGGAGCCTGCCGGGGATCAGGGGTGCTCGGGACGATAACCCCGCGCGGGACCCGGAGCGGGCGAGCCGTCACGGCTCGCCCGCCCCGGGCCCGGTCGGCGCGAGTGGTGTCAGTTGCTGGTGTTCGGGCGCGAGTCGGCGCCGTCGGCGGTCCAGACGGTCCATCCGGTGTACCAGGCGTCGGCCAGGGCGGTGCCCGGCGCGACCGCGCCTGCGTAGTCGGTCGGGACGAGGGTGCGTCCGTCGACGGGGGCCACCAGGTGATCGTCGAAGTCGATGCCCGTCAGGTCGGCGCCGGTGTAGCTGGCGGGCATGGCCGCCGGGATCACGTCGGGCGGGCTGCTCATGGAGCCGACCTCGAAGGCGGAGCCCGGGAGGCCGGGATCCGCGACCACGTTGTTGAACCCGGCCGTCTCGAAGAACTGCTGGTTCAGCGCCGCGGACGAGCCGCCGCCGCAGGCGTTGAAGTTGGCGGCCTCGGTGTCGCCGCCGTTGTTCCACAGGATCAGGCCCTCGGCCCGGAGCGTCCGGTCGGGATCCGTTTCGCCCGCCAACCGGTCGTTGGCGTTCACGATCGTCTGCGCGTCGCGGATGCACAGTCCGGAGTTGCCGAAGCCGGTGAAGATGGAGTTGAAGACGCGGTAGTTGGAGCCTTCGCGGAGCTGGATCGCGTCATCGGACTCGGCGCCGCCGATGCCGCCGCCCACGCGGGCGTCCCGGGCGCCGATCAGGGTCGCGTTCGCGATGACCGCCGTCGACTTCGGCGTGGCCGCGCCGTCGTCGCCGTTGTTCGAGATCTCGAGGCCGTTGTCGGCATCCGCGCCCCGCTGCTGCCCGATAATGAACTGCATGAAGCCGCGGTAGCCGTCGGTGCCGTCGACGGAGTCGTCGCCGATGCCGGTGACCACCAGGTGGTCCACGGAGACGGTGCCCCCGAAGGGCTCGATGCCGTCGTCCTTGTTGTAGTGGATCTGGAGGTAGGAGATCGTGGTGCCGGCGCCCACGCCCTGGAGCGCGAGGCCGTTCAGCTGGTCGGCCGGGGTCACGTCATCGCCCGCGAACTCGATCCGCACGCCACGCAGGATGCCCGAGTCGTCGTCGACATCGGTGCCCCCGTAGAACCCCGAGTCCCCCTCGCCCTGCGCCTCGTCGCCCGCGTTGGTGGGGGCCCGGCCGTTGATCACGATCCCGCCCCAGTCCTCGACGGCCCGCTGCCCCCGCGGCTTGTCCGAGGTGAAGACGATGACCTCGTCCGCGGTCGGCTTGCGGTCCTCACCGCCCGTGGCGTCCGCGACCAGGCGGGAGCCCCGCGAAACGACCAGGTAGGCGCCGCGCACGCCCTGCGGCACATCGCTCTTCCCGAGGATCGTGGTGCCCGGCTCGATGGTCAGCGTGACCGCCTCGCACCCGTCCTTCGTCCCGTCGGGGCCGCAGTCGCGGCCCACGAAGACCGGCTGCGTCAGGACCCACGTGCGGTCGGCGGTCCAGGTCGTATTCTCGACGATGTCTCCCGCGACCAGCACCACGGTCTCATCGACGGCGAACGGATGCACGGCCGAGGCGGCCTCCCCTTCGTCGTTGAGCGCGAACACCTGCGCCGAGTAGGTGGCGCCCTCGCTCAGTCCGTCGAACGTCACCTGCGTGTCGCTGGTGGTCTGCGCGCGGTCCGCCTCGCCCGTGGTCTTCACCTCGACCCGGTACGACGTGGCGTTCGACACCGCGTCCCATGACACGGTGGCGTCCGTCCCGGACACCGTCACCTCCAGGTTCGTGGGGGCGGCGGGCGGATCGATCTCCGGGCCCGTGCCGTTGCCGTCGTCGTCACACCCCGCGAGAGCCACGGATCCGGCGATCAGTAGCGCGAGCAGTCGGGTCCACCTCATGTCGTGTCTTCTCACTGTGTTCTGGTTTCTGTGTGAAGGTCATTCGGGGAGCCGTCAGAACTCCCAGGAGAGGCCGACCGAGAACGTCCGGCCGACGGTGTACAGCCGCTGCAGGCGCGTGATCCCGTTGGCGCTCTGCTCGAACCGGTACTCATGATCCAGCAGGTTCGTACCCTTCAGCTTGGCCCGGACGCCGTGGCGGATGGGGAAGCCGACCGAGGCGTCCAGCGCGTTCCGGGGCTGCTCGTAGATGTCCGGGAGCCCCGAGCCGCCGGCGGCGACCAGCCGCTGGCCGAAGCGGTTGAAGAAGACGCCGATATCGAGTCCCTCCGGGCTCGAGTAGCCGACGCCGGCGTTGACCACGTACGGGGCCTGGCCCTCGAGCGGCCGTTCCAGGTTGGTCGGCTGGTAGATGCCCCCCTGCCGGACGGTCACCTCGGAGAAGATCCGGGTGTAGTTGGCCTGGAGGTCGAAGTGCCGGAGCGGGCTGGCGACGCGGCCGAGCCCGACCTGCACGTCGGCTTCCAGCCCCCAGACGGTGGCCGTCTCGGCGTTCTGGAAGGAGTAGGCGGAGGAGGCCGCAGCGATGAAGACCTGCTCGATGGGCGATTCCATGGCCTTGTAGAAGCCGCCCAGGGAGACCAGCTCGGCCGGGCCCCAGAACCAGTCGACCCGGAGGTCCGCGCTGGTGATCCCTGCCGGCTCCAGCGTCGGATTCCCCACCAGCTGCCGCAGGCTGGTCGCCTCGGTGAACTGGAACGGCGCCAGCTCCCGGAACTCCGGCCGGTCCAGCGTCCGGCTGAGCGCGCCGCGCAGCTTCACGTCCTCGCTCGCGGAGTAGACCAGGCTCAACGCCGGGGCCACGTCCAGCTGGCTCAGGTCCTGGAGCGTGCTGTCGCGCGAGGTCAGCTCGAGGTCGTAGCTCTCGACACGCGCCCCCACGGTGGCCTGGAGCCTCGAGGTCACCGGGATCTCCAGCATGGCGTAGCCGGCCGCGCGGCCGTCGGTGACGTCGTAGACGTCGCCCGGCTCCACCACCTCGTCAATGGCGAACTCGTCCCGCGCCCGCGGCGACCCGGCCACGACCTCGCCGCCGGCCAGCGCGGCGTCCAGGTCGGAGATCGTGCCGCCCAGGAAGCGCCAGTTGAGGCGCCGGGCGCCGAAGCCGCGATCCCGCAGCCGGTACGCCCCGCCCACCTTCAGCGACGCGCCCTGGCCGAGGAGCGCGAGGGGCACCTGCCAGTCCAGCTCGGCGCTCAGGTCGTCGTCGACGAGCTCGCTGTAGAAGTACCGGGCGCTCTCGGTGTAGTCGAGCAGCAGGAACTCCTGCTCGGGGGTGTTGCGATGATAGATCGTTTCGCGCAGCAGCGGCTCGTCGCGGGCGGCCCGTGCGGCCGTGAGGCTCCAGTACAGGCGCGAGTCCAGCAGCGTCAGGTGCTCGCCCGAGAGCTGACCCCACGCCATCATGCGCTCGACGAACCGCGCCCGCTGGGCCAGGACCTCGCCCCCGATGTCCTCGCTGTTCTCGCCCTGGTAGACCCGGGCCTCGTCGTCCGTGTTCACGTTGACCGTGGTCTTGAGCGCGACCTGGTGGCTGGCGTTCGGCTTCCACGCGACGTTCCCGATCGTGCCCCAGCTCACGCTCCGCGTCCCGCGCGTGAACTCGTAGTCCACATTCGGCGTGGCGTAGTCCGCGGTCTCGTCGCGGAACGCGTCCGCACGCCACTTCCGCTCCGTCTCACCATCGCGAACGGAGTAGTTGTCCGAGTAGGTGCCGGCGAGGAAGTAGCCCAGCTCCGCCTCCTCGCCGAGGCCGGTGCGGCCGCCGAGCGAGAGGTCGAAGGAGCGGTTCAGCGGGGTGGTCCCGAGGCGGGGGGCGAAGCCCTGGCCCGTGCGGCGCAACGATTCCCCGAGCTCCACGAGCTGCGCGGGATCGGAGGGCAGCCGTTTCCCGCTCCGCACCTCGCCCATGAGCGACCGCATGACCGCCGGCTGGCCGCGCGTCCCGTCGTCCACGCCCAGCCAGTCGCTGCCCCCACCGTCGTAATGCAGGAACGAGTCGGCGAACTGGCTCGAGGTATTGAAGCTCGTGGAGACGCCGACCCGGCCGACCAGGTGGGTGGGGAAGTCCCGGGTCCGGATCCGGACCGCGCCCCCGGAGAAGTCGGCCGCCAGGTCCGGGGTGTAGGTCTTCTGGGTCTGCAGGCTCTGCAGGAACCCCGCGGGGAACAGGTCCAGTGGGACGACCTCCCGCTCCGGCTCCGGGCTGGGCAGCGAGGACCCGTTCAGCGTGGTCTGGCTGTACCGCTCGCCCAGCCCGCGCACGAACACGTACTTCCCCTCCGACACGGTCACGCCGGTCATCCGCCGGGCCACGTCCGCGGCATCCGAGTCGGGCCGCCGGCCGATCTCCGCCGACCCGACCGCCTCGACCAAGGCGGCGGCGGTCCGGCGCTCGTCCACCAGATAGGCGGTGCTGCCCCGCTCCCGCTCCGCCGAGACCCGGATCCCCCCCAGCTCGATGGCCCGCTCCTCGACCATGATGTCCAGGACCGTCACGTCGTTCGCCCCGACCATCACGTCGGCGACCGTCTTGACCGCGTAGCCGAGCGCCTGGACCGTGAGGTCCACCGCCCCGGCCGGCGCCCCGTTCAGGACGAACCGGCCGTTCAGGTCCGTGAGTGTCGCGGCCCCGCCCTCGAGAGCGGCCCCGCCCTCGAGGGAGATCTGGGCGTGGGGCACCGGGCTGCCCGACGACGCCTCCAACACCCGCCCCAGCACCCGCCCCGTCGGCGCAGGCTGCGCCGCCGCGCCCGCAGCCGCCAGCCACGCCGCTAGCCCGAGGAGCGCGCGACCGAGCCACCGGCTCGCACGCCGCCGTTCGTGTCGCGCCCGCTCCGCTGGAATATTCGTGGCCGTCAAACCCGTCCTCCCTCTAGCTCGATGGAACCCTTGTGCTCTGCCGTCTTCGAAAGCGCCCGCGTCGGGGCTTCAATGGAAGGATGCCCGGGGGGTGTCACACCGGCGCGGCCCGGTCGTAACGCCGTGGCAACGGTCGGGTCGCGGGTCCGTGGTTCTTACTCCGCCCGCGGGCGGAACCGGAGAGCATAGCAGCCCTCGCGGCGGAGGGCCGGGAAGTCGGATGTGCCGAGAAGGACGATATCCTCGATCGACTCGCTGCGGAGAAGGACGAAGTCCTCGCCCTGTTGGAGGCCCAGAGCGACCAGCGTGCTCCCCCGCATAGAACGACCGGGCCGGAGGCTGGCCTCCGGCCCGGAATGGTTCGACCGTTCGCAGACTTCTCTGAAGACCGTTCGCGGACTTGTCCGCCCGGTCAGCCCTCCTACACGTCCAGGTTCTTCACGAACTCGGCGTTCTTCTCGATGAACTCGCGGCGCGGCTCGACGTCGTCGCCCATGAGCTGGGAGAAGATCATGTCGGCCTCGACGGCGTCCTCGAGGGTGACCTGGAGGATGGTCCGGGTGTCGGGATCCATGGTGGTGTGCCAGAGCTGCTCGGAATTCATCTCGCCGAGGCCCTTGTAACGCTGGAGGCCGATCCCGCGGCCTTTCTCCTTGCCGTTTGGCGACAGGCGCTTGATCAGCTCCTCGCGCTCCTTCTCGTTGTAGGCGTAGTGCTCTTCCCTGCCCTTGGTGATCCGGTAGAGGGGCGGCAGCGCGATATAGACCATGCCCTGCTCCACGAGCTCCCGCATGTGGCGGAAGAAGAAGGTGAGGAGCAGCGTCCGGATGTGGGCGCCGTCCACGTCGGCGTCGGTCATGATGATGATCTTGTGATAGCGCGCGTTGCCCACGCTGAACTCGTCCTCACCGATTCCGGTCCCGATCGCCGTGATCATGGTGCGGATCTCCTCGTTGCTGAGGATCTTGTCCAGCCGCGCCTTCTCCACGTTCAGGATCTTGCCGCGGAGCGGGAGGATGGCCTGATACGAACGGTCGCGACCCTGCTTGGCCGTGCCGCCGGCGGAGTCGCCCTCCACCAGGTACAGCTCGCAGACGCTGGGGTCGGTGATGGAGCAATCGGCGAGCTTGCCGGGGAGCACGCTCCCCTCGAGCGCGCTCTTCCGGCGGGTCAGGTCCCGGGCCTTGCGGGCCGCCATCCGGGCCCGGGCCGCCTGGACCGCCTTCTCGATGATGGCCCTGCCCACCCGGGGGTTCTCCTCGAGGAACGCCGCCAGCCGGTCGTTCACCACCTGCTCGACCGCGCCCCGGACCTCGCTGTTGCCCAGCTTGGTCTTGGTCTGGCCCTCGAACTGAGGCTCCTTCACGCGGACGCTCAGGACCGCGGTGAGCCCTTCGCGCACGTCGTCCCCCGAGAGAGACTCCAGGTCCTTCTTCAGAAGACCGTTCTTCTTCGCGTAGTCGTTGATGGTCCGGGTGAGGGCCGCCTTGAAGCCGGTGAGGTGTGTGCCGCCCTCATGGGTGTTGATGTTGTTGACGAAGGTGAACGTGCTCTCGTTGTAGCCGTGGTCGTACTGGAGGGCCAGCTCGATCTCCGCCTCTTCGCGGGCCTCCTCGATGTAGACCGGCTCGGGGTGCAGCGCCTGCCGCGAGCCACGGAGGTAGGTGACGAACTCGACGATCCCCCCGTCGTACTTGTACTCCTCGACCGTGGGACCGCCGCCCTCGCCTTCCACTCGCTCGTCCACCAGCCGGATCAGGAGCCCCTTGTTCAGGAACGCCATCTCCCTGAGCCGGTTCGAGAGGGTGTCGAAGTTGAACCGGAGCTCGGTCATGATCTCCGCGTCGGGCTGGAAGGAGACCGTGGTCCCGCTCTCACCCTTCTTGACCTTGCCGAGCGTCTCGAGCTCGGTCGCCTTGACACCGCGGGCGTAGCGCTGACGGTATCGATGCCCTTCCCGCTTGATCTCGACCACCAGCCACTCGCTCAGCGCGTTCACCACGCTCACGCCCACACCGTGCAGCCCGCCCGAAACCTTGTACGTGGTGCGGTCGAACTTCCCGCCCGCGTGCAGGGTGGTCATGGCGAGCTCGACGCCGGGCACCCCTTCGACCGGGTGGACATCCACGGGGATGCCGCGGCCGTCGTCGGAGATCGTGACCGAGCCGTCTTCCCTCAGGACGACCTCGATCTCGTCACAGTAGCCGGCCATGGCCTCGTCCACGGAGTTGTCCACCACCTCGTAGACCAGGTGGTGGAGCCCGCGGGCGGCCGTGGAGCCAATGTACATGCCCGGCCGCTTTCGTACGGCCTCCAGGCCCTTCAGTACCTGGATCTGGCCCGCGGTGTAATCGCTCGTCGTCGGCTTCTTCGCCATGGTCCCCGAATCGTTGGTTACGTCTGGTCTCGTGGTCCCGCACCCGGAACCATACCTCATACCCTCCGACGCCCCGGAGGTTGCGCGCCGCAACGCGCCGTCCGCCCGGTCAGCGCCGGCCGCCGAACCTGCCGGGCCTGGGCGCCTCCGGCGGCTCCCCCTCCATCACGAAGCGGATCCGGGCGAGCCGACCCTTGGTGCGGCCCTCGTTCAGACGACGTCGGATGTCGGCTTCCATCATTCGCAGCTCCATGAGCCAGGCGCTCGACCGCACGGCCACGAAGAGGATGTCGTCGGACACGTGGAGCGGCTCGGTCACGCGAGCGATCCGCTCACCGACGCGCTCCGCCCATTCGTCCAGCACGCCGGCCCGCTCCAGGCGCTCCGCGAGACCGGACTCGGCGAGGTAGCCCTGCAGCGCTTCGGCGACCTTCTTC
>JBKGZE010000061.1:0-9115 GCA_046545735.1 Gemmatimonadota bacterium
CGTCCTCACGGCCCCCCCACTCCGAGACGCACCCGACGAAGCCGGCAAGCCCCGACGCCCCCGCGAGCCACCCGGCCGCTCCGGCACCGAACCTGCAAAGCACACCCCCCCGGCCGTGCACCCGACCGGCCACCCGGGGATTCCGGCACAACCGCCAACCGTTTCGGCTGTAGGGATTTACCCCGCACGGGGGTCGGGCAACGGTTGACGCATGCGGGGAATGTCCCTATGGTTCCAGGCTCCCGGACCCGCGGCAGCCGGGCTCGTTCCGAGACGCAAACCGGACGCTCAATGAACGACAGCTTGTCACGAATCGCGCGTCGGGCCTTCGCCGGCGCGTTCCTGTTGTTGGCGGGGTGTGCCCCCGAGCATCCGCAGACGATGGTGGAGCCGGTCAGCGAGTTCGGCCGGATCCAGACGGCGCTGTGGGCCACGGTGACGTGGTGGACGGTGGGGATCATGGTGGTGGTGTTCGGGGTGCTGGCGTTCATCCTGGTGCGTTTCCGGGCGCGGGAGGGGGCGCCGGAGCCGAAGCCGGTCTACGGGAGCACGAAGCTGGAGATCGCGTGGACGGTGATCCCGGCGCTGATCATCCTGTTCATCGCCATCCCGACGATCCAGGCGATCTTCGATACGCAGGCCGACCCTCCGGAGGGGGCGCTGGTGGTGGAGGCGATCGGTCACCAGTGGTGGTGGGAGTTCCGCTACCCGGAGCTGGACGTGGTGACGGCGAACGAGTTCTACGTGCCGGTGGGCCGACCGCTGGCACTGCGGCTTCGGTCGGCGGACGTGATTCACAGCTTCTGGATCCCGCGGTTCGGGGGGAAGAAGGACGTGAACCCGGTACCGCGGACGCCGGAGGGAGTGGCGCCGCTGCACCAGAACGTGATCTCTCTGACGGTGGACTCGGCGGGGGAGTACCTGGGGCAGTGCGCGGAGTTCTGCGGCACGTCTCACGCGATCATGCGGATGATGGCGGTGGCGGTGGAGCCGGAGGCGTTCGAGGCGTGGGTGGAGGACATGCGGTCGCCCGTGGAGCCGTCGGGGGAGCTGGCGTCGCGTGGCCGGGACGAGTTCCTGTCGAGCACGTGCGTGGCGTGCCACACGATCGAGGGGACGCGTGCGCAGGGTGCGCTCGGCCCGGACCTGACGCTGTTCGGCGAGCGGTTCAGCATCGGGGCGGGGCTGATGGCGAATACGGAGGAGAACCTGACGGAATGGATTCTCCACGCCCCGGAGCTGAAGAAGGGGATCCTCATGCCGGGCTCGGCGGTGGGGGCGGGGGGGATGCCTCCCACGAACCTGAGCCGCGAGGATGCCCGTGCGATCGCGGCGTACCTGAGCGACCTGCGTCGTCCCATGGCGGGTCGTCGGCCGGCGGGGGCGCGCCCGGAGGACCCGTTCCTCGTGGCGCCCGCCGAGTCGCCCGAGGAACTGACGGACACACCCGCGACGGGCGCGCCCGCGGGCGTGCCGCGTTAACCGAAGCCTTACGCGAGACGCACGATGGCAACAGCCGAAGCGCAGACTTCCATCGAGAAGCCAGGGAAGCGGAGCGGGCTCCGGGACTGGCTGACGACGGTCGACCACAAGAAGATCGGAATCCTCTACGCCACCACCGCGCTGGTATTCTTCGTCCTGGGCGGGCTCGAGGCGCTGCTGATCCGCTGGCAGCTGGCGACGCCGGAGGCGGCGGTCATCGACCCCGACCTCTACAACCAGCTGTTCACCATGCACGGTATCACCATGGTGTTCCTGGTGGGGATGCCCATCGCCGTCGCCTTCTTCAACTACCTGATCCCGCTCCAGATCGGGGCCCGCGACGTGGCTTTCCCGCGGCTGAACGCGTTCTCCTACTGGGTCTTCCTGTTCGGCGGGCTGTACATGTACTCCAGCTTCTTCATCGGGGCGGCGCCCGATGGCGGCTGGTTCGGCTACGCCAACCTGAGCAGCCGGCAGTACTCGCCCGGGCCGAACATGGATTTCTACGCCCTGGGGCTCCAGATCCTGGGGATCGGCTCCATCGCGGGCGGGGTGAACTTCATCACGACCATCGTGAACCTGCGGGCGAGGGGCATGAAGCTCATGCGCATGCCGCTGTTCACGTGGATGGCGTTCGTGACCAGCTTCATCATCATCACCGCGCTCCCGGTGCTGGCGGTCGCGCTCTTCCTCCTGACCTTCGACCGCTTCTGGGACACGAACTTCTTCAACGTGGCCGCGGGCGGCGACCCGATCCTCTGGCAGCACCTCTTCTGGCTCTTCGGCCACCCCGAGGTCTACATCCTGATCCTGCCGGCGTTCGGGATCGCGAGCGACGTGATCCCGACGTTCAGCCGCAAGCCGCTCTTCGGCTACGCCATCATGGTGTTCAGCGGGGCGCTCATCGGCTTCATCAGCTGGGGCGTGTGGAGCCACCACATGTTCACCACCGGTCTGGGTCCCATCGCCGACTCCTTCTTCACCATCAGCACCATGATCATCGCCATCCCCACGGGGGTGAAGATCTTCAACTGGCTGGCCACGATGTGGGGCGGGGCGATCCGGTTCACCACCTCCATGCTCTTCTCGGTGGCGATGGTGGCGCTGTTCACCATCGGCGGCATCAGCGGGATCATGCACTCCGCCTCGCCGGCCGACCTGCAGCAGCACGACACGTATTTCGTGGTGGCCCACTTCCACTACGTGCTCATCGGCGGGCTGCTCATGGGCGTGTTCAGCGGGTTCTACTACTGGTACCCCAAGGTGACGGGCCGCTTCATGAGCGAGACGCTGGGGAAGTGGCACTTCTGGCTCTTCGTGATCGGCTTCAACGCGGTTTTCTTCCCCATGCACTGGGTGGGGCTGCTGGGGATGCCACGCCGCATCTACACCTACGCCGAGGAGCTGAACCTGGGCGGGATCAACCTCTTCATGTCGCTGACCGCCCTTCTCATGGCCTTCGGCACGCTGGTCTTCGTCTGGAACCTGATCCGCAGCCGACGCAGGGGCGAGCCGGCGGGACCGAACCCGTGGGGCGCCGCCACCCTCGAGTGGGCCACCACCTCGCCGCCGCCGGAGTACAACTTCGCGCGGCTGCCGGAGATCCGGAGCCGCATACCGCTCTGGGACGACCCGGAGAGCTACGACGAGCGGGTGTACACGGCCCCGGAGGGCGGCGTGCACATGCCGAACCCCTCGTTCTGGCCCCTGATCACCGCCGCCGGCGCGGCGGCGACGCTGATCCTGTTCATGACGGGCATCTGGTGGATGCCGCTGCTCGGTCTGGCGGCCACGGCCGTGGCAACCGTCAACTGGGCCTTCGAGCCCGCCGGCTGAGCCCGACGGGCGCGGGCGGACCCGGGGCGCCCCGGGCGCCCGGGCCCAACACGCGACGCGCGGAACCCGACTCTCGAAACCTGATCCGAATGGAAGCCACAGACGCCGCTCACCCGCCCACCTCCACCGGGCTGGACACCTGGAAGCTCGGGTTCTGGACCTTCATCGGGTCGGAGACCCTCTTCTTCGGCTCCCTCATCGCCACCTACATGATCTACCAGGGGCGGAGCGTGCAGGGGCCGTATCCCGGCGAGATCCTGGACATCCCACTGACCACGATCAGCACGTTCGTGCTCCTGATGTCCTCTCTGGCCATGGTGCTGGCGCTGTCGTCGGTCCAGCGCGGGCGCCGGACAGGAGCGCTCGGCTGGCTCCTGACCACTGCGGGGCTGGGCATGGTCTTCCTCGGCTTCCAGGCGTACGAGTTCACCCACTTCTACCACGCGGGACTGACGCTCTCGACCAACCTCTTCGGCTCGTCGTTCTTCGTGCTCACCGGCTTCCACGGCGCGCACGTGACGATCGGGGTGATCTGGCTCCTGATCCTGGCACTCCAGACGCTGGCCGGCCGGATCGGGCCGGGGGACGCCATGAAGGTCGAGATCGCCGGGCTCTACTGGCACTTCGTCGACGTCGTATGGATCGTCATCTTCACCCTGATCTACCTGCTCCAGGAATAGGACCCGGAGGACGCCCGTGACCGCAGCCGACCACCAGAGCCAGGATTCCGTTCACCACCAGGAGAGTCATCCGGGGGTCATGGCGTACGTGATCATCGCCCTGATCCTCACCGTGATCACCGCCCTCGAGGTGGCCATCTTCTACATCCCGGCGCTCGAGCCCGCCCTTGTCCCCCTCCTGTTCACCCTGTCCGCCGGCAAGTTCGTCCTGGTGGTGATGTTCTACATGCACCTGAAGATGGACAGCCGCGTGTTCAGCGCCGTGTTCGTCGCGCCCCTGCTCCTGGCGGTCTTCATGGTGGCCGCCCTGGTCATCCTCTTCAAAGTGCTACCCCTCTACGGCTGACGATCCCGCCCGGCGCGCGCCTCGAGCGACTCGTCCTCCGCGCGCTCGACCTCGCTCCGCAGGCGCGGGTGGCTGTGCCAGAGGTAGGCCGCCATCGTAGCCGCGGCGATCAGGTTGCCCAGGCCGATGCTCCACCAGGCCAGGACGTCCAGCAGCCACGCGGCCAGGATCGCGACCAGCCCCAGGAGCAGCGTCTCGAACGTGACGAAGAGGAGGACCAGGCCCATGAGCAGCGGTGGGCTCTGCTCCGCACGCGTCACCAGCGCCGCGAAGACCAGCCCCATTGCGATGAAGCCCACGAAATGGATGACGGTGTACCCGAGCACCGCTCCCGCCGTCACCTCCACGCCGGCCGGCGATGTCACGCCCTCGAACAGCGCGGACCCGAGCGCCGCCGGGGTGAAGAAGAGCCGCCCGCTGAGCAGGTCCACCACGAAGAACCAGCCGGCCACGGCCAGCGCGCCCAGGACCCCCGCGATCACGCCTTCCCGCACCACCCGGTGCTCCGCCAGCGCCTCCCCCCAGCTGCGACCCCGGGCCACGCCGCTGCGGGCCAGATACGTGGTGAGGACCACGCCGGCGAGCAGGTTCCCGACCAGGACGCTGGGCCAGCCGATCGTCCGGACCACGTCCACCCCGGTGAGCGCGATGCTGCTGTAGAAGACCACGTCGAAGAGCAGGAAGCCCAGCACCAGACCGAGCAGGAACGTGGCCGGCGCCCGGAGCCGCGTCAGGAGCCAGGCCGTCGCCACGCCCACGACCACGAACACGAGGTAATGCACCATCGTGTACACGGCCAGCAGCCCGACGCCCGCCTCACCTTCCCCCCGCCCCAGGAGAACGCTCGCGAGGAACTCCGGCGTCTCCAGCGCCGCACCCCGCGCCGCGTCCAGGACGAGGAAGAACACCACGATCGCCGTGGCGGCGAGGACCCCGCCCATCGCACCATGCACCCACACCCTCCGCTCAGCACCCATCTCGACCCCCTGTCTGTCTCGCCTGGATTCACACGGGCAGGCTGCGCAAAGATGAGTCCGGCAGGTTCCGCGCCCCCACTCAGGGCCGAACGGGACCCCGGGACTACGGGATCCCGGGCCTGGAAACCGCCCGTGGGCGTGCGGCAGGAGGGTGGGACGGGAGGCCGCCCGGGCGGGCGACCTCCGCCCGTTACTGCAGCTTCAGAGGTGTGGTTCAGGCATGCTGCCGGCTCGGGGATGACTGTGGCTCTCTGAACCAGGAAGAGCCGGAGCCGGTGGGAGGAAGACCGGGACGCGATCCGGATGCCAGCCCGTCACTTCGGACCGGCCGTGATCGAATAGAGGATCCCCGCGAACACGATCAGGTAGCACACCACCACGATCGCCGCGCTCCAGATCTTCCGGCTGCGGTCGCGCCACTTCGTGTGTACCCTGAGCTCGATCAAGGGACTCTCCTCTTCGTCCATCAGCGCTGTTGCTGCCAGCCAACGTAGCAGAGGGGCATCAGGCGCCGATCAACTCCGGAGCCCGCGCATCATCCCGACATCAGCCCGCTCGGTGTACCCATGCGGAACCCGTTGCGCGACATGGCGATGGGCCGCATACTGCCGCATGCGACCCGCCCTCCTCTGCCTCGCCATCATCCTCCTGGCCACCGGCTGCGCCATCCCCCGGTGGCCCGTCGAGGGCACCGTAACGTCCCCCTTCGGGATCCGCCGCGACGGATTCCGCCTCGAGCTCCACCGCGGCATCGACATCGCCGTGCCCACGGGCACGCCCGTCCGCGCCATGGCCCCCGGGCGGGTCGCGTTCGCGGGAACCATGAGCGGCTACGGGCACGTCGTCATCCTCGACCACGGCGGCGTCCGTACCCTCTATGCCCACCTCTCCGAGATCAGCGTCCGGCGGAACCAGGAGATCCGGGGCCGCGAGGTAATCGGACTCTCCGGGTCCACCGGAAGGTCCTCCGGCCCGCATCTCCATTTCGAGATCCTCCGCGGCCGCCGTGCCGAGGACCCCGTCCCTCTGCTCGGCGGATTCCCCAGGCCCCGCGTCAGCCGCTGAGCCGGGGACAGCCCCCCGGCCCAGCCGAGCTCCACCCCGGCCGACCCGGCGCGTGCGCCACGCGCGGACGCGGCCGCCGCGATCCGGACCGCCCGGACCGCTGGCCCGGATCCTGTATCTGTGCGTGCGGATCCCCGGTCACGGATAGCAGCGGGAAGCCCCGGGCGGGTCGCTGGATCGCCGAGAGGTGAGCCGCCGGTCCCGCCTCCCGCGCACGTGATTGGGACCGGCGGTGCCCGGCCAGGGCGCGTCGCCCGGGCTGCGGTGCCCCTGCTCCGCGGGGCTTTGGTGCTGAGCCGCTCGAGCTCCTCGAGCGGTCAGCCCATATCGCTCCCGGGGACGGCCGCCCGCATCTCCTCGGCCACGTCCGCGGCCGCACGCATGCGACCCAGGTCGAGGTCGAAGTCCGGGATGTCGGAAGGCTGCAGCTTGCCTGCGAGCTCGAGCACCTCGCGCTTGCTGAGCCCGTGGTCGCGGAGCGCGGCGGTGTCGAGGGCCGCGCCGTCGCGGGCGGTGAGGGTGGCGCCGTCGTCGTCCGGCTGGACCCGGATCAGCCTGCGGAGGACATCGAGCTCGGCCCGGGACATGGGCGCGGCGGCGAAGGCGTAGTCGATCCAGGCCTCGAACGAGAGCGGGGCGACGCGCTTGAGCATACCGGCCATGACGTGCGCGTAGGCGCGGATCTCGTACTGGGCGTGGGGATCGGCGCGCAGGGTGAGGAAATGGATCAGATTGTGGAGGTCGATCTTCCAGTACCACTGGGTGTAGGTGGAGAGCGGGAGATCGATCCGGGCGAGCTCGCGGGCGATGTCCCCCCCGACCAGCCACTCGTAATCGGCTCCCGCGCGGGCCCGCGCCGCCTCCCAGCGTGCGACCGCTTCCCGATACAGCTCGGCGTCCGCGCCGCCACTCACCCGCCCCTGCTTGTTGTCCGGGCTCTGCAACGCGAAATCCGCCTCGGCCGGGGTGTAGAAGAGGAGCGGCATGAGGGAGTAGCGGCCGCTGTACTCGTTGACGTTCGCGGTCCGGTGGCGGATCCACTGTCGGGCCACGAAGATGGGCATGCAGACGTGGAACTTCAGCTCGACCATCTCGCTCGGCGTGGTGTGCCAGTGCCGCCGGAGGTAGCGGATCAGCCCGCGGGTCTGGCTCACCTTCCGGGTCCCGTAGCCGTAGCTGACCCGTGCGGCCCGCTCGATGTCCTCGTCGCTGCCCATGTAGTCGATGAGGGCGATGAAGCCGTGGTCGAGGACGGGGAAGTATCCGCTCAGGATCTCCTCGGCGGCGGGCACGGTCGGTCGGTTGGTTTCGGCCATGGTCTACGGATCGAGAGGGGTCAGCGGCCGCCCCCGCGCTCCGCCCGCGTCCCGCGCTCGGGGAGGGGGATCATCACTTCGCGGGCGAGGGGGAGGGGGAGCCCGAGGCTCAGGAGCCGCTCGTGGAAGGCGGCGAGGCGGAACACCTCGTCCTCCTCTTCGAGGTGCTCGCGGTAGTCGTCGCGCAGCTCGTTGATCTGGATCCGCCCGAGCGCGCCGGCGAGGTAGAGGGGGTCGTAGGTGGCCCGGACCACCTCGCGTCGGGCGGTGAACTCGGGGAGGTGGGCGATCTCCATGAACCGCCGCACGACCGCTTCCAGGTCGCCGCCGAGCGCGTGCAGCTCCAGCGCGGCGTGCCAGCGCGCGTGGTGCTGGAGCGCGCGCCTGAGCTGGGCCAGCCGGACACCGGGGTCGTCGGAGAAGCCCTCGTCCAGCGCCATCTGCTCCGCGTAGTGGGCCCAGCCGTCCACCAGCGACGGCGCAGTGAAGATGCGGCGCAGGTCGCTGGCCTCCCGCTCGTACGCCTGCTGCACGTAGCGACCGGGGAAGGTCTCGTGGACGGTCAGACTTACGAGCCCGCTCCGGTTGAAGCTGGCCAGGTACTCCTGCACCTCGGCTTCCGACCAATCGGGGAGCGCGCTGGTGATGTAGAAGAACGACTCCAACTCGGGACTGTCGAACGGTCCGGGCGAGTCCAGGTGGACGGACGTTCGGCGCGCGTACGACGGCATCTCCCTGACCGTGGGCAGGTCGCTCACCGGGAGCGGAACCACGCCCACCCGCGCGACCCAGTCGCGGGCCTGAGCCATGGTGTTCCGGGCGGCCGGCAGCAGCTCCTCCGGAGTGGGGTGCTCGGCCAGGATCGAGTCCATGATCTCGGCGGGCGCGCGGTCGGGGTCGATCTCCGCCGCGACCCGCTCGAACCACGCCCGGTATTCGGCGATCGCCTCCTCGTTCAGACGGCTCAGCTCCTCCACGCTCAGGGCGATGTGCTCCTCGTAGAGGAGCTTGCGCTCGAAGAGGTAGCGGCCCAGGACGTAGCTGCCGGTCGACCGCGGGAGGAGGTCGGATTCCAGCCAGTCCCGGTGCTCCGCCAGCGCCGCGACCAGCCGATCCCGTGCCGCCTCCACCTCGGGGCCGATCGAACCGGCGGCGCCCCCGGCGAACATGGTGGGCAGCCCGCTCTCCAGGAACTCCATCAGAGCCTCGGCCTCGTCGATGGCGAGCTCCGTCCACAGCCGGGGCGGCGAACTCAGGTTCTGCCGGGCCGCGTCCAGCAGCCCGGGCGCCTCCGCCAGCCGGGCGGCGAGGGCGTCCTGCCGCTCACTCTCGGGCGCGTACGCCCGCTGCGCGATGGACGAGGCCCCCGCCGCGATGGTGCTCGTGTAGACGCGGGGGTCGCGGACCCACGAC